>JBBQAD010000378.1:0-4104 GCA_038315885.1 Fibrobacteria bacterium
GGGCGGTTGGAAATAAATGCAGATCGGGTTTTGAGTTGTGCATGCATTGGGGGCGAAACTGCTCGAATATCACCCCACTCAGTTACTTATTCTGCAATACTGAACTTCTCACTGATTCCCCAGTAATCACTATCTTCATAGCTGACAACCCGAATGTACACATCAGAATGCGGTCCGAAATTCTCTTCAGCTAAGCCCACAACCCAAGTGGTACTGTCACAAGCATAGGTAGTGGTGGGAAAATTGTCTGGTTCCTCCACAGTAGATATGGGGGTAGACCAATTGTTTCCGCCATCATAGGAAACTGTAACAGTATGGCCGTAATACCGTTGAACTTCATAAGACCATTTGACTTTTACTGTATCACCAATATGAACAATAGCACCTTTTTTTGGAGTGATAAACTCCAGGGTTTTTCCAGCGCTGGGTACAGGACAACTCGCTACTGTATCAACCTTGGTGGTATCCTTATTGTCTTTACCGTCATCTCCGAACAAATCACAGGCGCTAAAGTTTAGTGAAAATAGTACTAGTGCTAGTGCACCAAAAAGGAATCTTGTTCTGACCAACGTTTTCATATCTATTTGTCCTGTTTTATTGAATTGATTACAAATTATTTTGTGATGATCGTTTTATACATCAAAAATACAAAATAAAAAAACTATGGATTCGATTTGCGATATTGAGTGCTTAGAATAAGCACTCTCGAATAATTTCTTAATAGATCTATAAGCTAGCTGATTCGAGTTATTTCAACTCTGTTTTTCTACCCGAAAGATTCCAAAGGTTTTGATCATGCGAAACCCGCATCATGCGTCCATTGGTGATTGTCAGGATGTTGTTCCGGGGTGAAGTCATTACACTTCCGTACTTTAAAATTCGGGTAGAAGGGGTACCCATCTGTAAGGGGGCCTTTTTCCCTTCAGATATGGCCTGCATGTCGATTTTGATCAGGTTCGACCACTTCACGGCACCCGTTGGTCCTAGATGATCGTCCCATTCGCCCCCGTAATCGGCCTTAGTAAAAATATTTGACTGTACATAATCTAAGTAGATGACTCCATTGGCATTCAAATAATCAGCTAGATCTTTGTTGTATTGTTTCATTTCTGGAGTTTCAAGTTGCGGTTCGACTGTGTACAAGTATGATTTGTTTTTTAATATAATCAGTTTGGTGCCAGCAGCCTTTGCATCACGTATAATCAAAGGTAAAAAAGAAGCTGCGACAATATCTTTGAAATTCCATGGACCAGATTTAAGCGGATTCTGTTCATCAAAATCGAAAACATTTCTTTCTCCCTTGATTGTCGCTTCATATTCAGTCTTCAAGGCAGTATCTGTACCAATCACCTTGTAAATTTTGTCTTTGTAATAATTCACTCGAGTTCTGTTATTGGTTATCCGATAAGCTTTCCAGGTAATAAAATGATAACGTGTTACAATAATTGCATACTTAGGCTTCACTATCGAATCACACTGCCGATGTAAACGAACCCAGTCGTAGGCCGATTCGGGACCCGGTTCGGAGCCGTCCACCCAGGGTACACCAGAACCTTTTTTTAAGGAATCAAGACTCAGCGATTGAGAAATCGAGTTTCCAATGCGAATGCCATAATCTGCAGCGTGACTATTAGAAAGCAAGCCTGTTGCGAAAAATAGACAGGACAGAAAAAATGCTGAATATTGAGTGGTTCTTCGAGTTGTCATCAGTCCCCCAGCCTTCCCCGTTATAGAGAATCTTCATTTTTAGATGCAATATAGGCCAGAATGGCTAGGTCAAAGGGGGTTTTCGATTTTATATTATGGTATTATTTTTCTCTTAAAGCCAATTAATATGCCATGCTAATTACTGAAATAGAAGAAAAACTGCGAAACTGGGCTTTGTCAAAGCCCGGCGAAAAGCTTGAGACGGTTCAAAAATTAGCTAGCCAGTGGCATGTCGCCCCCAAAACCATAAGCAAAGTTTTAACGAAACTGAAAATTGAGGGGCTGGTAGATGCTCGACCGGGACGCGGGACCTGGTCACTAGTGCAACTCGAAGAAAGGTCCCTCCGAAAGGGTAAAAAAGACTCGGCCGATGACTCTCCCAATCTTCCCTTTAAAAAGGTATCACTGCTAGAAATAAAATTATGGGAACAAATTGAACAAGGCATTCTGCAACGGGGTGAATCACTCCCCAAACAAAGTCTGCTCGCGAAAGAGCTAAGCTTTTCAACTCAGACCGTATCACAGGTTTATGCCGAATTTTGTCGCCAAGGTTGGGCTATCAAAAAAGGACGACGTTTTGAGTTGCAAGTTTCGGCAACTCGTCACGATTCTCTATACCATAAAACCAGACCCCTCATCTGCATGGTAATCCCCAATGAAAGCGGATGGGGCAATCTATGTAAGTCTAACCGTACACGACGATTTACTCTTAGTCTGAAACAAGAAATGGAGAAGTATGGAGTCGAAGGATTGACTGTGCTCTCCGGTCAAGGCAAACGAGGTCGCTATGCACCAGGCAGGGCACTGGGTCCGACAGAGCTAGTGAGACTGACCGCAGAATTAAAAGATAATTTGCTCGGAATTTTGATTTTGATGACGAATCGTGAAATGCAGGAGAGTTACGGAAACAGTATTACTCACTTTATACAAAATTGTTTGGAATCCAAAAAACCGATAATTTGGTTTGACCATGCCAATGAGGCAGATGTTGAAGCAGGGACGAAACCCTTGGTGAAGTCATGGTGGCAACTGGCTACCAGTGTGGAAGGCCGTAAATGGATTCGACGCTGCCCCATCAGTGAATCAAAAATTGCCAGCCTAGCTGCTGATACACTGTATAGTTTGGGGCATCGGTATATCGCTTTTCCCAATGTATTCAAAAGAGATAATATTTGGGTGCTTAACCGAATTAACTTGATGAGAAAACAATTTAAAAATTATCCCGAACCAGTGAGGATTTTTGATTTTCGTGACTACCCTAGACCATTACGTATTTTCGATATGCCTTCACTTCAGGCTTTTTACGATATTTGGCCAAGCATTGCGCCCACCCATCTAATAGGCTTACGCGACGATTTTCACCGCTTTGGTAACATGGATGAAGAACCTGGAAAGCTGCCTATGTCCGCGCGAGTCTCACTAGAGGCAATGCTGTATATGTTGCCATTTCATAAACTCCCTGAGGTGACAGCCTTTGTATTTCCCAGTGATGAACAGGGACAGTATTTTTATCCTTGGTTCCGCTATTATGGTTTGGCCGTTCCGAAAGACTATTCTCTGCTTTCCTTTGATAATGACAATGGGGCCCTAATGCCGAATACCTTAAGTTCTGTTGAACTGGGTTTTGAAAATGCGGGTTATCTTTGCTTTCATGCCCTGAAGAATGACTTGCCCATTAGCCCTGATGCCGATGGAACCTTACATCCCAACTGCCATTTAAATCATATGAATACATTAGGTAAAAATCCGAAATCGATTTGAAACAATAATCTTGCAATATTCAAGTATAGAGAATTTAGACTTGAATGCATGTTGACCTTTGAGCATACGTTTTTTATAGAACTATCCATCCTTACCCTTGGCTATTGGGGCATTGACTATGCAATTCGACAGAATGGGTTTGTAATACTTTGGAAAAAGTTGTTCACGGAAAAAAGATTCCTGCAAAAATTTGCTTTTCATTCGTCCCGAGGAGCCATTTATTTTTGGACGCTAGGCTCCGCTTTCCTTAGCTTGTTTACACGATGGCCATCTCTACCCGAAGGAGATACAGTACGTATCCTTGCCCTAATCTTGGTTGGCATACTAGTCTGGCAAGCGACAACCAAAGATATCGACCCTGTAAAAGAAGAAAGCCTCGGTCTTCTGCGTATTGTACTCCTGGCTTCTTGGGTGGGACTCTTTTTTTCTCCCTTTTTCCTCTTGACCTGTGTTTTTTTGTTAACGACCCCTTTTGGAATTTGGCAACATCATGCCACATTGCCCATGCGTCTGCTGCAAGCGATGACTGCTTTTGTTACTCTTCATTTCGGATTCCATGGCTTCGAATTATCAAGCTTAGGATCAGGATTAGGTTTGATTCCTTCTCACCTTTTCGAAAGTCTACCGGGTCGGATT
>JBBQAD010000105.1:0-9001 GCA_038315885.1 Fibrobacteria bacterium
GGAATATTTATGCATTTCATTTTTCTGATGGGGAAGACTGGGACCCGCAGAAAACTGTTCACAGTGCCAGTCGCTTGATTGAGAAAAATATCAATATGTTAGGTTATGGCGAGATTCATACCGATCCCATTTATGGACAACAATTATTGAAAGTTTTTGAAGAATCCTTCAGTTTAGACAAGCATACATCCTATATCGATTCCAATTTTGAGTATTACTCTCCGCGTGGTTCTGCGCCACTAGTAGGTGTGGTACTTCGCAATAAAGGCCATGTCTACCCTTCTCTACGGGTTTTCTTCTCAAGGGAACGAAAAGCATGAGTGCCGATATGAAACGCTTGGTCAAGGCAGATAACCGAATTCAGCAATTGATTCAAGAATTTGGGCTAGACTGCTTTCCCCAAGAATTTGATGTGATACCCGCTCAAAAAATGTTGGAAATCATGTCATATCATTTACCGGTCAATTATTCGCATTGGTCCTTTGGCCGCGAATATGAAAAAAACAGAACCCAATATGAAATGATGGGAGGGATACCCTACGAAGTTGTCTTGAATTCAAATCCGTCCCGAGCCTTTTTGATGAATACCAATCCCTTTCCCATTCAGGTGTTGGTAATGGCCCATGTATACGGTCACAATGATTTCATGAAAAATAACATCCATTTTCGGCAAACCCGTCGAGACATGGTTACCTCGGCTAGTGAAGCCGCTTCTCGATTTCGCAAATATGAAGAAGAGTACGGCATAAGCGAGGTAGAAAAGTTATTGGATTCCGCCCATAGTATTCAATGGCATATCGATGACAACTTGTTTGAAAGTGATACAGAAAAAGACACTGGACCCACAGCACAGAACACTAAAAAAATCCCCAAGGGACAAAGTGCTTTTTCAGACTTGTTCGATTACGAAGGCAAAAATGCCCAAAAATCTTTTGAAAATCGCCGTGAAGATAGAAGGCAATTGCGCAAACGTATTCCTGTTGAACCCGAACCAGATTTTCTTCGCTTTATTATGAAGCATTCCCCACGCGACTTTGAAGATTGGGAGTTAGACATCTTAAGTGTCGTGCGCGATCAGGCGATTTATTTTACACCACAACGCAAAACAAAGGTAATGAACGAGGGCTGGGCCAGTTTCTGGCATATGCGCATCATGGAGCGACTGTTTCACGATGGAATTCTTTCAGCTGAAGAGCATGGTTTTTATAACCTGTATAACGCTCGAGTGATTGCATCCAATCCCTTTAGTATCAATCCCTATTTGTTGGGAATTAAAACCTTCAAGAATATTGAGAGGCGTTACAACAAAGGCCAATATGGTTCTGACTGGGTGCGCAGTGAAGCCTCTGACAAGTGGGAAATTGATACCAAGGCCATGCAGGGTATGGATAAATTGTTTGAGGTTCGCCGAACTCATATGGACTGGTTTTTTCTGGATGAATTTTTAAACCACCAAGTGATTGAGGATGCCGAACTGTATCTCTATATGTCTAAAAAAGAGGGTCAAATCGAAGAATTTAAAGTCGATGAGACCGATTGGCGACAAGTTAAAGATATCGTTGTCCGCTCCTTTGCCCATTCCGGAATTCCCGATATCAAAGTGGTGGATGGCGATTATGGAGGAAAGCGAGAATTGTATCTCAAGCATTATTATAACGGAATGACTCTGGAAGAAGAACATTGCCGCAATACCCTTCGCCATGTGCATTATTTGTGGGATAGACCCGTGCATATCGAAACGGTGGAAAACGATGGAAATCAAGAATCCCTCGTACAGCTTTCCTACAATGGCAAGGAATACAGCCGAACTATACTTGGGGCCTACAAGGCGGGTGAGGACGATAAATCCGACACGCTGGAATGACAACTGATTATATGTTCCGTGCTGACAATTTTTAGTTATCTTCAGCCGCCGGAGACATAAAATGAACCCGGCAAATCATACCGATATTTTTCACGTCATCGACGCAAAACCCTTTACACGACCTTTATTAGACGAACTGTGTGAGCTGACCACAGCGATTCGCAAATTCGCTAAAAGTCGAGAAGGAGCCCTTTATTTACGGGGACTTTTTGCCGAAAAAAGGGCAATGCTGTACTTCACGCAGCCTAGTACTCGTACTTTTCTGTCTTTCAATGCGGCCTGCCAAATTCTGGGAATCCAGACCAGCGAAATCCGCGATGCATCCATTTCTTCGGAAATTAAGGGTGAAAGTTTGATGGATAGCATTCAGACTTTCAGCAGTTACGTCGATGTCATCATCATGCGGACTTTGCGAGAAGGGCTGGCAGCTCGTTCAGCTGAATTGATGGATAAGATTAAACGCCCTGTTCCGGTAATCAACGCGGGAAGCGGCAAAGACCAACATCCCACCCAAGCCTTGCTAGATATTTACACACTGGAGCGGAGCTTTCTGCATCGAGGAGGAATAGACGGTAAAACCATCGGTTTTATGGGTGACTTACTACGGGGACGCACTGTGCGTTCTCTGTGCTACTTGATGAAACACTATAAAAATGTAAAGCTAGTGTTGATCTCGCCAGAACGATTTAAGATGCGTGAAGATATTCTTGACCACTTGAATGAACATCACATTGAATACTTCGCTACCCAAAATTTAAAAAGCGTTCTTCCTGAATTAGATGCAATCTATGTAACTCGCATTCAAGACGAACATGATCTGCCCGGTCAAGATAAAAAAATTGATATCACAGAATTTAGTATCGGGCAATCCGAGCTTAAAATCATGAAAAACGAATGCGTCATCATGCATCCATTGCCTCGTCGCGAAGAGATACATCCCAGTGTAGATGACGACCCTCGGGCTCTCTATTGGCGGCAAGAACGCAATGGCATGTGGATGCGCGTTGCCTTATTAGTGAAACTATTTAAAGCGGAAAGCAAAATAATCCACACTCATTTGTTGGATTAAGGTTCAGTAGTGGGATACCCAACTCGGGATTTTGAAATATTTCTAGAGATACATACTTTTAGAACCATGTATTCAGTCGTATCTTACCTAATAGCCATCATCCAAGCTGATACATAGATTAAATAACTGATTATAACCAATACAACCTGCACTGCAAACGACTTTAAATAGCCTTGTATAGATCTAAAAAGTAAACCGAAAACAATCCCCATTCCAAAACCAAAAAAATGGGCTTTAACATCCACGTTTTCACCCGTACCTAATAATACCGCCAAAAATAGACCCGCTAGCAATGGGGCTTTAGAACGCAACCAACCATTTTCCCGCTCGGATTGAGGGATTTGAAAGGATACAGCAAGATGGCCTAGCAGCGAAAATACAGCGGTCGAAAATCCCAAGGAATGATGGGGAAGAGCAGATGCGTAGGCCACCATTCCATTTGCTAAAGCTGCTGAAACGGTGCTGCTAAAACAAATACTGCCAATGGGAACACGGTGGTTCAATAAATTGGCAAGCAGATAACCTGAAACTAGGTTGCTTAAGAAGTGTTCCACATCTGCATGCAGAGTGAGGGCTGTAATACATCGCCACCATTGGCCTTCTAGTATGGCTCCCGCATTTGCGGTCCCTCGAAGTTTTATCCAATTCCCATCTCTTGAGATTCCCACCCAGAAATAGCTCAAAGTGGGAATAAGCATAAATAGAAGACTTGAAACTCGTAAGCTGATATCTTCTTTAATCTGAATGTAACTTAGGGCCTGGTTTTCTCCTTTATAGACATGTAAACAAAGGCTTGCTCTTTCAAACCAGTCTGCTTCAACCACTAAAGCATAGAGTTCGCCCTGGTACTCGATGTAATGTGGAATCCCTTGCGAAGCCAGCACCAAGGAGCTTTCAAACACTTCGCTTTGGCTGCCTTGCAGCAGTTTTCCATCGTCTGGAGGGAGTTCTGAATGTGAATTGTCTATTTGGTCCACGCCAGGCAGCTTAATGATTTACAGTATAATGAATGACTTAGCTTGATACTTGTTTACGGTTAAAGGCAACACAGTCTTCATAGCGAACACCGCTGCCGCCAAAAATATCCAATGCCGAACCTATCGTTAAATCAATATTGTTACCACTCATTTCTTTGACACGATATAAATCATCCAAACTTTTTGCGCCACCGGCATAGGTAATCGGACAGGGAGTCACCCGTGCCAAGAGTGATATCAGTTCTTCATCCATTCCTTCGCATTTTCCTTCGACGTCGGCTGCATGAATCAAGATTTCATCACAGTAATCCGCAATCTTGTACATAAGATCTGGAGTTATTTCTTCTTCACTTAATTGGCTCCAACGGTGAGTCGCAACAAACCAGGAGCCCTGAAAGCTTCGACAACTTAAATCAACTACGAGTCTCACCTTGGTTATTTGATGAGACAGAGCCTCTAAGCGCTTCCAATCCAAATAAGCACCTGGAAATAACCAGGATGTTACAATCACGTGGCTAGCCCCCGCCATGAGCCAGTCCTCCGCATTTTGGGGATGAATACCCCCCCCAATTTGTAACCCCAGGGGGTAGACTGCCAGTGCTTGCTTGGCTGCCTCTTCATTACCTGGTCCGAGCATAATAAGATGGCCCCCAAGAAGCCCATCTTCTTTATAGCGTTTAGAAAACCAAGTGCTAGGCTGCTCACTCACGAAATTACTGAGCAGAGACTTCGATTCTAAGCTAGAACCCACAATTTGTTTGACTTTACCCTCATGCAAGTCAATACAGGGCCGAAATAGAGTCATCTGCCAAAAGTATCAAAAAGCTGACAAGAAGAACCCAAATACACCGATTGGTTCGGATGAAATTATCATCCAGGCAGATTTGTAACTTTGCGCTTCCAGAACATGACTTAAAGGGAAATCGATATGCCTAGGGATAAACTTCCCCGCGACCAAAGCACTTTATGGATAAATACCAAGATGGGCGCAAAATACGGCCTTCGCCTGATTCACTGGGTCTGGCTACTGATTTGGACTAGCTACCAAATCTCACTCGGAGTAATCCTGGTATTACTTGTACTTGGAATCTATGGAACTGGCAAATTTTTTAAAGTGTGGGAAATCAGGGAACTTCGCAACACGAACCCGACTACCACTGCATTCATGGAAGCCGAAAAACTGAGGCTGGTTCACGCAGCCGCAACAAATCCGAAAGCCTCCGATAAAATTCCAGAAATTAAGCAGACCTGGATTGCTATGTCGAAGATTCCTCGACTCATTCAAGACCTGGTTCTGGTCGCAGAGGATGCAAAATTTTATCAGCATAAGGGTTTTGATTTTGAACAAATTGAATATGCCATTGTTGCTAATCATCAGGCTGGAAAAAAAGCGAGGGGAGCCAGTACTATCAGTCAACAGGTGGTTAAAAATTTGTTTCTATCCAATAAAAAAAGTATGGATAGAAAAATTCATGAAGCTGCTGTTACACTCTTAATGGAACACTTTTTAGGCAAAAAAAGAATTCTGGAGATTTACTTAAACATGGCTCAGTTTGGTCCCGGTGTTTTTGGTGTATATGAAGGAGCTATGTATCACTTTCATAAAAAACCACAAGAATTAAATCAAGATGAAAGCTTAGCCTTGGTAGCCTTATTGCCTTCTCCCATCAAGTGGTCACCGAAAAGTCTTAGAGGGCCTTACTTAAGCCATAAAAGTCGTATCACTCGTAATTACGGTTTATACAAAGGAATTCGTCTGGGTATCGCAGAGAAAGCGGATAGTGATTCAAGCAATTTCGACGAAGAGTCTAGTGCCTTCGATTCTCTGGCTGAAAGTTTAAGCGAAGAACGCTGGAAGGGATTACGCAGTGGACCACTGGAATCAGAGGAAGAAGATGAGAGTTCAGAGTCTAATTCTTCTAAAGATAGAGATTCGATAGACTCCAGTTTTCACAGCGATGAGAAACAAAGCAATACACCCACTGAAGACATTCTAGAAAAAATGTATTAAGTGAAGCTGCGTTTCCCTGCTTGGATGCAACTGATATAGGTCTAATGATCTGTTTACTTTATTCTTCCAGCCAAAGAATAGATGTCACAATCCGAGGATAGTAACGACTGCCCTTGGCCTCTCCAGAAACGATTTGATCACAACAGGCCCAATAGGCAGAGCCTATTTTCTGCCAACGTTCATGCGCCAAATCGTGCTGTATTTGTTCTTCTCCAAAATTGATCCCCAAAATTTGTCGAGCCACAAATTGGGAGATGGCAATTTTACTCATCCAGGAATTGTTACTGGTCGAAGATAGCTTCCAACCCTTATCAGCAAAAAGACAAAGTCCAGGCTTGAATACGGCCATAAAATGTTGTTTCAGGCAGTTTAGATACTTGCCATAGATTCCATTAAAATCGAGAGCTTCACTCAAGCCGGCTTGGTGAGGATATACAAGTCCTTCAATAGCGGGAATGATGGCGCTCTGATTTCCTTGTTCAAATACTGCGGGAATGTAACCCAGTTGTTTGTCCCACTTAGAACAAATGGTATCTGCACAGCGAAGCGCGGCTGCTTGTGAAATGGTGGCATTGTCTGCTTCGCCTAGTTGTTTAAATAGATCAGCGAGTATAACATAGGAGGCCCAGCTCTTGCCTGCGAGATACAGATTGTTTCTCGCCTGACCCAGCGAAGCATCCAGAGAATCATAAGTGGTTATTTCGGCACCCTGTCCGCAACGCGAACTATCCCAAGCCATTACTCCATTGCGCAGTTCCGGGTTGGGATCATCTCGATTCAAAAGACTTTGTAAACAGTCAAACAAGATTCCTCGATTTCGTGATAAAAAATCGAGATCTTTTGTTTTGGCAAGATAAACCCCGGCACAGCAGACCCAGTTGGTCAATTGTTCATGGGTCATATAACTAAAGCAAAGGGCAGGCAGTTCAGGGGTTTCGTAACTCGAATGGCTAAATGCAGTGAATTGGTTGCTGACTCCTTGATCATGACAGAAGGAGATTCCACCTCTTCTTAATTCAGATTCTTGGCCCGGAGCATGAATTTGATCATAGTAAGCGTAACGTTCTACAAAGAACTCAAGCTCGTTACGAACCGTCCAGGGAGAAAATTTCATTTCATAAAAGAGCTGATCAACGGTCAGATCAAAGGTGTTGATCATCTCATATTCACCTTCGTTGACGACCCAGAGCGCTTTACCATTTCTATCCAACCACTCGGTTGACCCATAATAGCTGTGGCTAGAATGCGCAATCAAAAATTTCTGATGATCATTGAGATTGGCCTTTTTTAGCTCTGTATCTCTTGCCACTGCCACAGCTTTGTAGCGCGGCCAATTTGCCAATCCATAGTCGAGAACCGACTCTAAACTGTTAAAATATCGGCTATACCAATAACTGGCTTCAACTCCGGTCGTAACAATTCCCGGATTGTAGAATCCGACGACAATTGTCCACTCCTGCGAAGTCCCTGGCTCTGCTTCCATTACCAAGCCGCCGCATTGCCCGAGGCGAAAAACGCGAGGTGTATCACCCTTCAAGGCATCCTGCGGGCGGAATTCCATAAAAGCCCGCGCTCCGGATTCCGATTTAGCGGCGATGCCCCATTGGCCCCGATGCGCGATTCCTACCAAAGAACCAGGGGCAGTTTGACTTATATCTCGGATTGATTGTCCATCTAACGAAAAAATGCTTCTCAATTTGTGCTTGCCACCGTGATTATCAAGCTTGAGAGTGGCAAATACCACGGGGCAGGAGGCAAATTGTAACTCACTAGAGGCAGCAAATTTGGGATCAGGGATAGTCTGAAAAGGCGACCATAGGCAAAGACTTATGGGGCCGCTTGTCCAGGAATCAGAGGCCCAGTTCAATTCGCGGGTGATTTCTGATTCTGCAATGGCTTCCATCTTCGGAGAAGCATCTTTTTGTTCGCTATGGGCTTCCACTTCAAAATCGCTTCGGCGGTCAGCAGCGCCTTCGTAAAAAGGAAAAACCTTTAAAGACTTTCCCAGGTATTGGTAACCGATGTAAACATTACAGTTGCCTGGTTTACCCACTTGAGTGGCGGGCCCGCCCTTGGTCCCAAAATGTCCAATGGTAAAAGAAGAAAAAGCTCCGACAGGAGAGTGCTGCACATTGTAATTGATTGTCATTAGGAGTCCTAAGCGGAGGTGGTATATTCTTCAATGGCTTCGCGCAGGGTATCATAGATCTTCTTCAGCTTGTCGATATTCTGCTCCAGAAGTGTCACTCTAAATCCGAGTAAGTCGGAGCAAAAAGACGAAATTGGTACTACACATATACCTGTGGCCGCCAACAAATAGTAAACGAAACGCTTATCTAGTGGAACCTCACTTAGGATAGATTCGAGCAAGCTATTCACATCCTTATTTTTGATTTTCAGCGTTTGCCCGGCTTTTAAAACGCCTTTCTTAAAAACAATAGTGTTATAAAATGCCCCATAAGTCTTGTTAACAATGATAGAAGGCAAATCACTTAATGTTTCATATAGGACATCGCCGCGTTGGGCAATTTCTTCGTTCAATTGGTGCCGGTGAGCAGCATAACGCGCATCACTCATGATACTGGGTATGGATAACTGGGGAAGAGTGGTAGCGCAAACCTCCAACATTTTGGCATCTTCTATAGCCTTGGTAAGCTGGGCGAAGTCACTATCTCTATCGCGATTATAAAACTCCAGCCATCCGCAGCGCGCGCCCGGCCAGGGGAATTCTTTGGAGATACCTTTCATGGAGATTCCACACACAGTATCAATCACAGCAGACAAAGGAGTCGCTTTGACACCGTTATAGGTAATATTAGTGTATATCTCGTCGGCAATGAGAAAAAGATTAAAGTCCTTGGCCAAATTAACAAATTCGCGCAAGTAGCTTTCAGGATAAACCATGCCGGTAGGGTTGTCGGGGTTAATAATTAAGATTCCTACAATTCCCGGATTGTATTTGATTTTATTGCGCAGCTCTTCCATATCAGGATACCAACTATTTTCGGGTACCAGATTGTATGTAAGCGGAGCCTGACTAGCATGGCCTCCTTCAGCAGAGGAGTGAGTCGAATAGGCAG
>JBBQAD010000211.1:0-6532 GCA_038315885.1 Fibrobacteria bacterium
TGATTCTGAACAAGACTTTCAGATTCAATCCAACCAGCACATTGGCCGCCCTTTCTACCCCAATTGACCACAAGATTGTATCGACTTAGATCGAAACAATTGGATTTAATGAAAGTCCATTTTTTACCAGAATCGTTCTTCTTTTCGGAAAGAATTGTTACAGGGGAGTTTTTAGGTATCTGAAGTAAAGCATTTCCAATTATAACACCATATCTATCCATATCGCTCGAATCGGGCCTATTGATGAGCTCTGGAGAGCTTCGCAAATATGTGTCATTTGAAGTGATTACATCGACACTGGATATAAACCGATATTCAGGATATTTCAGAGTATAAAAGATCTTGATAAATGAAGTTTCCTTGAATTGGTTCGAATCAAGCTGAAAATACGAAACTTCTCCGGCATCAGCTCCACAACAATAGGCAGGCTTGCTGATACATCCATTCAATGCTTGCACTGAATCGTAAGTCAAGGCTGCAATTTTATTGTAAAATAGCTGTGTAATTGTCTTTTTATTTTTATTCTGGAGAATATAGATGGTGGCCATGGACTCCATACCAGGATTTCCCTCGTAAACAATATCAATTGGATCTTTATTGTCTAAATTCACATAGTGAAAATTTTCCGTTTGATTTACAACAACTGTATCATATCGATTACCAATGAGCTCATCTAAGTGATTCTTAAAAAATAATTTTGATACCTCACTTTTATCGATTTTTTCAAGCATTAACTCTTTTATGTAGACAAAGTTTTTTATATCAAATAAACAAGCTTCTTCAAAACACTTGACCATAGCCATTTCTTTTGTTTTAGCTAAAGGTACCAGGAAGAGAACTGCCATTACCCAGAATATACATGATTTTCGAAAAACGCTAATCGGCATTTAGATCACCTGTATCATAATACTTGGGCCTAGACCCTCCGCGATTGGAATATCGAACCGCCAGTTTTTTAAAATCTTCCCGTGAAGTTCTGCTTTTTGTAGTAGGATTCAAATAGTTTTGAAAGTGTACTATTTCATCTTTAAATACAATACCCATATGACCTACAATTTCGTTTGTTCTAGTTTTATCCCATGTGACAAATTGATGCGTATCTGAATTGGGCAACGATTCTCTAAGGTGATTCTGGACCGCTCCAGTGTACCATTTATCAATAACTCCAAATTTTATATCACTACAAAATCCTGAACAGTCTTTTCTAGCTGCTTGAGAGTACTCAAAGTCAAACCATTTTTTCTCATATTTCTTAACAATTTCTGCCTTTTCAGCCTCGCTTTGACCAGAATACTTATTCTCATTATTAACTTTAGAATTCTCGACTAATCCATTTTTTGTCTGCTTGCCTTCCTTCTTCCCTAAACTTCTTTCTGAGCTATTACTCTCATTACTTTTTTCATTCGCTTCTCCCATATCTTGTGTTTCTATGCCTGGAATACTTGTTTTAACAATTCCAATCGGCATCGCCTTCATTTGGGCGATTCCATTTGTATCTGTTTTCACTATTTTTTTTTGTCCATCACCGAAACTAATTACAACATCTTCATTTTTTATTGGTCTTTGTTCTTGTGACAGCATTTCGATCTGATAATCTCCTACCAAATCCACTTGTGATGAGAGGGCTAGTTGCCCCTCAAGAAATGCAAAAAAACTCAGTTTGTTGAATTGTTTCTCTGTGCCTGCGCACAATGTTTCAATCGCAGAAGATTCAAAGCAATATTCAATTTCTGATTTACCACTCTTGATGGATGATTGCGAGTGATACACAAATTGTTCACTTGTATCTGTGGCATGAGCCAGAACGGCAAATTGCACTATCCCCTCTTCTGTTCCCTCTACTTTCACACTCAGTTTGACTGGCTTATCTGCTTCTATTGTATTACTACTCCACTTTGGTTGAGACAGCCCAATGGGTATTACTTGAAATGATCCTGCTTTGGCGTAGCCACCATGATATCCCAGCCCCTGCATCGTCGAAGTAGCTACCAACTCTTTAGCATCAGGATCTTTTATTTTATAAGCGACAGCCCCAACCGGACGATTGGCTTTGTCTACAAATTGTATGTGTATCTCATGATTTTGGGAGGCCTGATTTTTGGGAGCTTCCACGGACATGGGAGTCATGGGTTGAATACCCTTAAGGCTGGCAGATTTTGCCAGAGCTGCTGCAGCCGCCGAGCCACCTCCTCCGCCTCCTGCCTCTCCGATTAGTACTGTAAACTCACCTTTTAAAATCGTAGCCGGAGGACCCACACAAACACACATATCACCCATGCGGGCTGCCGGTTTTTTACCGATAAACACCCCGGTGCTACCCAATGTGATAGGTCCACCAACATGAGGGATGGGTGGCGTTCCAGGAGTTACCATAGGGCAAACGTGCATATCACCCAGGGTGGCAGCGGGAAGTTTACCGATTAATACGTTGGGAATTCCTGGTCCAGATATGACTCCTCCGTGCGCTGTCATATCGGTTATACGAGCGGCAGGTTTTCCCATTATTTCTCCAGGTCGACAATGGTCCTAAATTTATAAAGCTTTAAACAAAATACTGGTGACTTAGATCACAGGGGAGAAATCAAATGATTAAATTGGGAGACTTAGATTTAAATAGCATCGATTCCCACTTTCCTGTCTTTGTACAATCTTTTTTGAAAGTCACTGTGGCCGCAGGAAACCTATTTTATATCGATGTCTACTCACATGGTTAAAAACCCCTTTTCTGGTGAAAATGAAGGGGAATACCTCTTCCAAAGTTTTAAAGATGCCTCTGAGGGCATCAAACTGGCTCAGAGAAGTTTCGCAGCTTGGAGCCGGCGTCCTTTGCCTGACCGGATTCGATTGCTCACCGAATCGATGCAATACTTTCGGAAGCACGAAGAACAAGTTGCGCAAGATATTACCCGGCAAATGGGAAAGCCCATCTCTCAAGCCCGAAGTGAAATTCATAGCATGTTCCAGCGTTTTGAGATGCTCTGCATCATGGCTCCTGATGCACTGGCACCTTTTAAACCCTCTGCGCAAGCTGGTTTTACCCGACGCATAGAACATGTTCCACTTGGAGTGGTATATATTATTTCTCCCTGGAATTACCCCTTATTAACTGCTATTAATGGAATTGTAACATCCCTGCTTGCTGGTAATACGGTAGTGTTAAAACACAGTCCCCAAACACCAGAGGTAGGTGAACACTTTGCACGAGCCTTTAAGGGGCTGGGAGAAGGGGTTTTTCAGCATATTTTTGTCGATCATAACACTGCAGATGAATTGATACAAAGCGAAGCCATGAACCATGTGATTTTTACTGGAAGTGTGAAAGGTGGAAAAGAAATTAGCAAAGCCTTAAGTCATCGATTTATAAGTAGCAACCTTGAATTAGGCGGTAAAGATGCCGCTTACATCGCAGAGGATGCAAACATAGAAACAGCAGTAAGCGGAGTTGTTGAGGGCGCCATGTACAACGCAGGACAATCCTGCTGTGGACTAGAAAGAGCCTTTGTACACAAAAAGGTGGCTGAAAGGTTTTTGGTTCTAGCAGAGGCGGCCTGTAAAGAATGGAACGTAGGCAATCCCACTTTAGATGAGACCAACCTGGGTCCGCTTACCCTCTCTCAGAACTTGGATTTAATTGAGGCTCAAGTAAATGAAGCCCTGCAAGGGGGAGCCAAACTGCATTGTGGAGGAAAACAGATCCAGATTTCTCAAGGGAATTTTTTTCCTGCGACCTTGCTATCCAATGTTCAATCAAGTATGCGGATTATGCAAGAAGAGAATTTTGGCCCCATCCTTCCTGTGATGATAGTAGAAGATGATACAGAGGCGATACAAAAGATCAACGATTCAAATTATGGCTTAAGTGCAGCCATTTACACCAGCTCAAGCCAGCGTGCTGAAGCCATAGCCCAGCAGCTTGAGGTGGGTACGGTTTTTATGAATCGTTGTGACTTCCTCGATCCCGAACTAGCCTGGACAGGGGTGAAACAAAGTGGACGTGGTTGTTCACTCTCCCCTTTCGGCTTTTATGAAGTAACACGTAAAAAGTCCATCCATTTTAGAGAAGCAAACTAAATCATTTTTTCTAATACTTATGGGAGAATAACATGCCCCCTTATGATCCAACAGCAAAAATTCGTCAATATCAAAAACAGGGCATTAAACGAGTTAAGCTGGCTTTAACTGATATAGACGGAGTGTTACGGGGTAAATATATCAGCTTGGAAAAGTTCACTTCGCTCATCAAGGGAAACGCTGGATTCTGTAGCTGTATTTTAGGATGGGATGTGGCAGATGCATTGTATGATAACGCGCAGTTCACAGGATGGCATACCGGTTTTGCAGATGCATTATTTCGGCTAATCCCCGAATCAGAGCGCATGTTACCAGATGAGAACGTTCCTTTTTTTCTAGGTGAATTTGTGGCCTCAGATGGAAAAAGTGATCACCCTATTTGCCCCAGAACCCTTTTGCGCCGAGTTCTCGATAAAGCTGACAGCATGGGATACCAAGTACTCAGCTCCGCCGAATATGAATTTTTTGTTTTTAGCGAAAGCCCCCACTCTGTGAGAGAAAAGGGGTACCGCAACTTAACACCCTTAAGCCCAGGAATGTTTGGGTATTCGACAATTCGAAATTCAGTGCATTCTGATTTATTTAACGCCCTGCAAGACTATTGCTTAGAGTTAAACATTCCTATTGAAGGGTTACACTGTGAAACAGGACCCGGCGTTTGGGAGGCTGCTATCACTTATGATGATGCCTTAGCTTCAGCGGATAAAGCCGCTCTCTTTAAAACTTTTACCAAGGTATTTTTTCAGAAAAGAAATGCCATGGCTACCTTCATGGCCAAATGGTCGATGGATTTTCCGGGACAGTCGGGCCACATTCATCAATCTCTTGTATCCAAACGAAATGGTAAACCCGTGTTTTACGATGCCAAAAAAGAGCATGGCATGAGTCACTTAATGAGACAGTTTATTGCGGGGCAACAAAAATACCTAAAAGCCTTTCTTCCCTTGATTGCTCCGACTGTTAATGATTACACACGATTGGTTAAAGGCGCCTGGGCACCTACTGCGGCAACTTGGGGTGTGGAAAACCGAACTGTTGCTCTTCGCGCTATTACCGGTGGACCGAAATCACAGCGGGTGGAAACGCGTGTGGCCTCCGCAGATGGCAACCCTTATTTAGCCATGGCCGCTTCGATAGGGGCAGGTTTACTTGGTTTAGAAGAAGAGCTTGAACTCGGCGCTCCGGTAGTGGGTAATGCATACGAAGTTGGGGATAAACTACCTCAACAGTTACAGTTTGCGGGGAATTTACGAGATGCACTAGAACCCTTGAAAAAATCGAAAGAGGCTCGAGCCCTTTTCGGTTCAGAATTTGTTGAGCATTTTCTTTGTTCTCGAGAATGGGAAGTCCGAGAGTATGAGAAGACAGTCACAGATTGGCAACTCAAACGCTATTTTGAAATTATTTAACATTCAATTCAATTGCACTACTAATTTTTTTTGGAGTCATCCCCATGCTGCAATACAATTACCCCACGATTATTCAATTTGGAAACGATGCGTTGAATGCCATCGCTCCTGCACTGCAATCTTGGTCTAGCCAAAAACTATGTATTGTTACAGATAAAAACCTTGTTCAACAGGGTTTATGTCAAGAGATAATAGAGATACTGGAACGGAAAAAAATCCCCTTTGTAATTTTTGATTCCACCCATCCCAATCCAATTGAAGAAGACGTTGAGAAGGCCTTAGAACTGTATCAATCCAGTAAATGTGATAGTATTCTTGCCCTGGGCGGTGGGAGCCCGATGGATGTTGCCAAAACTCTTCGCATCGTTGCTAGTCACCCAGGCCCGCTTGAACAATACGATGACAATTTACAGGGATCTGAGAAAATCATTGAAACTCTTCCTCCCATGATTGCCATCCCCACCACGGCAGGAACGGGCTCTGAGGTTGGCCGTTCTAGCGTAGTTCTGATGCGCAAAACCGGAGTGAAAACCATTTTCTTTCACCCTAAACTGATTCCAAACCTGGCTATCTTATGTCCCAAATTAACTCAAGGGCTTCCCCCACATTTAACTGCAGCGACCGGGCTCGACGCCTTTACTCACTGCCTAGAAGCTTTTTTGGTCCCTAGCTTACACCCCATGGCCGATGGAATTGCTTTAGAAAGCCTGCGCTTAATTATTGAATACCTTCCAAAAGCGTATCACAACGGTAAGGACTTAGAAGCAAGAGGAAGAATGTTACTGGCTTCTCAAATGGGTGCCACTGCCTTTCAAAAAGGATTGGGAATGACCCATTCTCTGGCCCATCCGCTCTCGGCTCAGTTTTCAATGCATCACGGCCTTGCCAATGCCATTCTGTTACCCCATGTCCTTCGTTGGTTAGAAACCCATTGTCAACAAGCTAGCGATCGGAGTGCCTTCCAAAGAGTTCAGGATATATTCAAAGTGTTCGGTTTAGCAGAAGCGACTCTGAGCTCAAGTGTGTACAAATTTGTGCAGTCACTAGGGATT
>JBBQAD010000257.1:0-5611 GCA_038315885.1 Fibrobacteria bacterium
AACCATTCATGGTTCCTATTGAAACACTCTTGATTTTATTGCGATCCCAATTATGAAATGCGATGCTATTATGGCTGTAATTATCAAAACGCATCAATACGCTTCCATCTGGTGAAATGGCATTGCCGCATCCAAAACCCAAATCATCACTGTTATTCTGTTTAATGTTACTTGGTGAAGACAAGAGATAGCGATAAACATGGCCTGTGCCTCCCCCGTCTTCGCCATCGCTGGGCCGGATGCAGGCCTTGTCTCCATCGTTAGCCAAACTCCATTGCCACATTGTAGTACTAAACGTAATTACCTTTTTGTTTTCCTTAGTATTAACATTTATCTTCCAAATTTCTTTAGATCCTGACTCAGCGTATCCACCTTTACTGTAATACAGCCAATCTCCATCAGGCCAATCGAGATACCCTTTTGAAGAAGGGACTTGTGCTAAATCGGTTTCTTTACCCCCATTGATGGATACAAAAGCTATCGTGCCAGAATTTTTGATAAAGGCGACTCGTTGTCCCTTGGTGTCAATGGTGGCATAGCGCGCTTCACCATTGTATAGCACAGTTGGGTTCTCACTTTTGCTGTTACGAATTTCGTAACGCATAATTTTTCCATAACCTCCATAGAGGTTTTCATTCTTTCCATTCCAATGCGCTGAGACTGCGTAACCATTGACCGCGAATGAAGGGAGATAAAATAGCCACAGACACAATAACAACAGAGGGAGTGTATTTTTCATTGGGAATCCTTAGTAACAAAACGACAAACAATAGACATACAAGAAACTATTCAGAAGTCTGCGCCTCCGCTGTCAAAATGCGCAGGCAAAGCGAAAATTCTTGTCATATTTGGCATGAATCTAACCCCTATAGCAACAAAAACAGGATGTCAAGTAAATTGACACAGTCAACCAGAACTATGGACGCTTTCTCCTTGGTTTCAGGAAAGACTCTCAAAAATGTCCTATTTCCGTCATTTTCCAGTCTAAGATGCCACTAAATTGTGGCCTAAGCCTTGCTTAACTATTACAAAATGAAAAATTGGCTGCGCGTCCTTTTAATTTCTCTCCTTTTCCACTCCTTGCTACAAGCCGAGTTGGTTCACAAAGAAAAAATTTTTTCGCTCGGCAGCGGACTCCTTGTTAACGGTGAAAATGTTGCCTGGTCGTTTCATTTAGCCGAATGTATCGGCCCTTGGAAAGGCTCCGAGCTGAGACAGGAGCTTTCTTACACGCCATTTACCTCCTCTGTAATGGAGAGAAACACTGAAAAGCAATTGATCCAATATCAAGCCAGGGAGTGGCAGCTCAATTCTGCTTTTTCCAAAGATTGGTTTATAGAAAATGGCTTTGGCCTTTCAAACCAACTAGGTCTCTCCCTTACTTTTTTGGACTACCGGGGAAGTGATATCAATGGAACTTCGTGGGCAAGACCCTTTTTAGGAGCAGGCCTTTATAAGAGCCTGAAAGGCCCCACCCTATTACGAGCCGAATACCGTTACACTATTCTAAGTGACAATCGAAGCCATGCCTTGAGTATCAAACTGGATTTTGGAATTTTGAAAACGATCCAATAAAAACCATAAGGAAATAAGATGGAAGCATCTCAGTATAACATCGAACTGAACATTGGAAAAAAAGTATACCAAAAAATCGAAATTTTCATATTCGCAAGTTTAATGGTCAGTCTTTACTTCACTGCCTGTTCAGATAATTGCACCGGGCCTGATGTAAACGGTTCCTACGCTTGTTCAGAACCCAGTAGCGATGACGAAGATGAAAATGGCGATGTAATCGATATCAGTTCGATCTTTGATGATGAAGAATGCGAAGACGTTTCGTATGACTCGCCCTGTGAACCAGGTAGTGACACTCCGGGAACTCTGGATCTAAAATTAGGCTCAGCAGATGAATTTCCACTTTTAAGTCTGGAAATATTTTTAGGCAATGTGCAAAGTGGAGAACGGTTAGCAGTCTATACCGGACCCTTTATCCCCAGTAGCGTTCATGTGTTGGCCTATCATGCACAGCGTGTTTCGGCCCGAGCCGTCTATCAAGCACAGGGAGAAGAAATTGTTGCCATCGATGGTGCTATTCTCTTTGTCGAAGACCATGAATTTTGTTCAGGAAAATGTACAGAAGGGGGTCATGTCAGCTTGGATCTATTCCTTCAATCGCTCCCCCGGAAAATTTCAAAACACTAGTTTCGACCCGAACCCTAGATAACCATGGTCGAACGATACTAAATTTCGTGACACGGGTTCCTAAGCTCTACCTGCACTTAGATGCAGCAGTCAAGGCTTTTCCTGTGTAAACGAAAGACTTTTATAACATGCACATGTCTGATGCGCTCCTCTCGCCTTCGGTAAGTCTCAGCATGTGGGCCATTAGCGGAAGTATACTGGCCTGGTCGCTTAAAAAAATTCGCAGAGAAGAGGGCGGTGAAGATTCATCTCATCAAATCGTATTGATGGGTATTTTGGGAGCCTTTGTTTTTGCGGCCCAAATGATCAATGTTGCCATTCCCGGCACCGGTTCTAGCGGACACCTCGGAGGGGGACTGTTACTCACCCTGATCCTGGGTCCCTATCGCGCTTTTGTAGTTTTGTTTACTGTGTTACTACTCCAGGCCTTTTTATTTGCCGATGGAGGCATTTTAGCCTTGGGCTGTAACATCTTTAACATGGCCTTTATTCCGGCCTTTATAGTCTATCCGCTGCTATTTAGAACCATTTTGGGCCAGACAAGAAACGCTAAGAGTGAAAGCGCTATGGGTGCATTTCAGAATACCAAGCGACTATTTTGGGCCTGTATGCTGAGCGGAGTAGTAACATGTGTGCTTGGAGCAAGTGCACTGATAGCTGAAACAACTCTCTCAGGATTGGCAGAACTTTCTTTTAAAACATTTGCAGCGTTTATGCTCCCCATTCACTTTGCCATCGGATTGTTGGAGGGAATAGTCACTTATTCAGTATGTAACAGCCAGTTTAAATTGTTTCAAAAATTGGATATTAACACTCCTGACTCTATTAAGGTACAATCGGGCAGAAAAAGATGGATACTTTCGCTTTGTCTAGTTACAGTGATTTGTGGCTCTATATTCTCCTGGTTTGCCTCTAAGAACCCCGATGGCTTAGAATGGTCTCTTGAGAAATCGTATTCTCTGGTAAACAGTTTCGATTTATCGGATAACTCAGCAGCGACATTAGAATGGTTGCCCTCATTCGTGTCCAAAATTCAGGCCAAGTCGGCCATTTTTCCCGACTATGGCTTCTCCAATGGAGAAATCCTAAGCAAAATTAAGCCCCATGTTTCCGAAAAATTGCAATTGTCACTCACTGGTCTAGGTGGAAGCATTCTTGTTCTCTGTCTCTGTCTCCTAATCGGTGGGGTATTTCGTTTCCGTCTGATTAAAACGGCATCTCAGTGATTCCCGTGCAGCGTGAGAATTGAAATTGACTTCATTTTATTCTCTGAATCCTAAAATCAGCTTGATCGGCTTACTTCTCTATTCTTGTGCAGTAGTCAGTGTTACAAAATTTGGACTTTCGACCATGGTCGCCATGGCTTCACTAGTATTATTGCTTTTGCTTTCTCTGTCCGATAAGCCGAAAAAATTGATGATTCAATCGATTGGGCTATCCTCCTTTGCATTAATCATGGCTGTATCCAATGTTATTTTGGATAGGCAGCCCATTTCGCTCTTGAATGAAGGCCTCGGTAACAAAATTTCCTTAAATTGGTCAGGAGAAATCCGAGCGGGTTGGATATCAGGTGGAGTGATATTACTAAAAGCCTGGTCACTGCTTGCGATGATGCTCCTGCTTAACTCCCTTTTCTCTTTTCAAATCATTTGTGACTCTGCGCGTTCCTTGGGCTTGCCCCAATTGATTGCCACTCAATTGTTACTTATATATCGGTTTGGAGGATTGTTAAGAGAGGAGGCAAGTTCTCTGAATCGCGCGCGCCAACTAAGAAGCTTTCACTCCTACAGCTGGGTGAAAAGCTGGCGAAGTTCCGGCCTATTGCTGGGAAATTTGCTGTTTCGTTCTATTTTGCGTTCGGAACGAGTGCATCAGGGCATGATTTCGAGAGGTTTCAGGGAAAGAATTCCGCAAAATATCGTTCAACCAATGTCAATTTATGATTGGGGGTGCCTATCCATTTTCGCTATAGTGCTGATAGCCCTTAGACTGTATCTCTAATGTTACTTGAGTTACATAACATTTATTTTAAGTATCCAGACGGCACTCAAGTGCTGCAGAATCTTGATTTTGCCATCGATTTTGGAGAATCGGTGGGAATTATCGGCATTAGCGGTTCGGGGAAAAGCACCTTTGTGCATCACTTAAACGGAATCCATCTGCCCATAAAAAATGGACTCCACTTAAAAAATGTACCGATTAGCCAGAAAAACCTGCCCGAATTACGGAAAGCCGTTGGACTGCTATTTCAAAACCCTGATGATCAACTTTTTTGCCCTCGCGTTTACGATGATGTTGCTTTTGGCCCCGAAAATTTGGCTTGGCCGACAGAAATACGCCAGCAAAAAATTGAAATAATTTTAAAACGTCTGGGTATTTGGGATTTGCGCGAAAAAATGCCACCCCATCTTTCTCAGGGACAAAAGCGCAAAGCCGCCCTAGCTGCGGTCTTGGTCTGCGAACCTGAGCTTTTGGTTTTGGATGAGCCGAGTTCGGATTTAGATCCGGGTAATCGTATTCAATTGATACAGATTTTAAGAGAACTAGCAATCGCCAAAATCATTGTATCACATGACCTAGACCTTATCTGGGATTGCTGTCAAACTACTTTGCTGCTGCACCAGGGGCATTTCGTGGCCAAAGGGCCAAGTCATGAGATTTTATCAGACCGAGAATTGTTAGAATCCCACGGCCTCGCACTGCCTTTACGATTGCAATCGTATTAAACCGACTTTAGTGATGAGCTTTTTATCGCAGCAAGTAGAACGGATTCGACTTCTTGCGGATCAATACGTTCAAAAAACGGTAGAGATGCAACCTCAGGAGTTGCTTTAAAGCCATATAGTCGGGATTCTGACTTGGCTAAATCTGCATCTTTCCAAATAATATGGGCTAAAGGAGATAGCGGATGGAGATGCAAGGGTAAAGTAGGTCCAAACAATGCGACCAGAGGCACAGGAAAACACGAGGCTAAATGCATCAGTCCGGAATCTTGTGTGACAACCGCTGCACATTTTGACAGCGCAATTCCACTTTGCTGCAAACTCAATTTCCCAGCTAAATCGGAGACTGTGTCACTCGACAGGCCTGAAAGGCTTAAAAATTCTTGATGAGTTTTTGTATCACTGGGACCTCCGACTAGCAAGAGATGAAAGCCTTGCTTTACCTCCTGGACTTAAAAAAAGACAGAGAATTCTCATCACCAAATAAAGTAGCACTCAAGAGAATCTCGGAGGGGAAATTTTTAAGGAACTAACTTGCCAGGCGACAATCTTGCAGATAAAATTGCCGCCTCGAGTAATTTTGCTTTTATAAAATCGATGTTTGAAACCGTGTTAGGGAGTTTCAGTCCATAGTGCTGGTCGGGAGGAGCTCGACCACTGAGGATGATGGTTCTTTCCAGATTTGT
>JBBQAD010000097.1:0-9335 GCA_038315885.1 Fibrobacteria bacterium
AATTTTCAACCTTTGCTTTATCCTTTGGTTTACCAGGCCTTGCGGGTATCACCACAACATTGTAATGGTCGGCCATTTGCGAATAAAGTGGGTTAAGCTTGGGGCTATACCAATTGGCTTTTGTCACCGCAGACTTAAGGCGATCAGGCACTAAAACCTCGGGTATGCAGCCAAAATAATTAAAAGACCTAACATGGGAGTGAACCCAATCTTCATTCTTTTGTGATGCCGTGACATCTACAAAGGCATAGCCGCTGCAGCCCCATGCACTTACAAAAATTTCGACTTTTTGTTTTTTTCTCAGTTCGGAATTATAGTAGCTTGATGTCACACCACTATAGTCAACAAATAGTTTTTCCGCGGATTGCGCGGTCAACTTGAACCGGACGAAGCGGTCATTTTGGAGTGGATCGAGCAGAGAGGCGACTACAGCATTTTACTCAGGAAGAGTAAACAATGAACGAGTAAGAATTATCTACCGATTCTTTATATCAATTCAACAGGAGGCGAGGGAAAGTGTCCCACTTGCCAGCGTTTGATAAAAGCCGAACCCAGCGCCTGCCCCAGTTGATTTAGCGAGGGTCCGATACAGGGAAACTCTCCCAGGCCGGGAATTTTCCACAGTGTATCAGAGGCTACATATAAAGCAATCTGGTTGGGGAGCGGTGTGATACGATGACGGGCCAGAAGTGATTCTAAAAATGAATTCGCGCCCAGCTCCAAACTGAAAAGCGCTTTTTCTTCACTGAAATTTTTTAAAAATTGATCGATCGGCTTTTGTGAATGTTGAGGTGATACACAGCGGAATTCGACCTCCGCAGGTTTTGCTCCCGCGTGTAAACCATCCATCCGTTCTTGATAACAATTGGAGTCGCTTAATTCTGGAAATCCTAATGCCATTATTTTTGTTTTTCCGGATTTTCGGAAAAAATTCCCAGCCAGCTCTCCATATTTGTAATAGTCAGCTTGAACAACCGGTAGAATGGGCAGCTCGGGCATTTCGTAGTCAGCTATAATATCTAGGCCTTCTCGCATGGCGCGATAAAAACCCAAACTGGCATCACCGAAAGAAATCGCAATCACTCCGTCACACTTTAAATCCAACAAGTAATCTCCGAGTGACAAAGCTTGGGTGTTTTTCAAAGGATTATTTACCAGTCGAAGTATAACACCATGGTTTATGACTGCAGATTCAACTCCCCGTAAAATAGCATCATCAAATTCGCGATGTTGTAAATTGGAAAAAATCACCAGGCGTTTTCCTTTTATTACAGTCGAGCTCGAATGCGACAAAACATGGATGCCTGACTTTGGGCTCACAATTATCAGCCCTTCGTTTTTAAGTGTTGTGATGGCCTTATGGGCTGTTTTGCGGGAAACCTGAAACTCACTACAAATTTGAGCCAGGGACAAAAACCGGGATCCTATAGGATAGTTTGCAATTAGGGCTTGTCTCAATTGGCGCTCAAGTTCAGCCACGATTTTTTTTGGCACCTTCTATCCTCCGACAATGCTATCCAATATAGCCAATTGGTCTCTATAACTGGTATCCTTCTAAGTCATAAATTGGTCTAGAAGGAGATTTTATCCAAATAGGCTTAGCTTGTCTTCACTTGGCGGCATTGCCTGCCCTATTAAATGTGCAAACAAGGGTAGAACAATAGTCCTTGTTTCCTGGAAAGGCCAAATGGCTAGATTTTGCAAGCTCATTATTATGATCATTGGTTATAACTGTTTACAGTTTTCCATATATGCACAAAACTGGTACACAGTAGATAAGGCAAAAAACCAAATTACAACTACTACACTTGACTATGCCTATGTAGTCAGGCGCTTTCCACAATCGCCAGTTCCTGGCATCGGAATCTATCCTTTTAAAGACTCTGCTGGGAACAACTATTCCAATTCTATTGATGTATGTGGAACCGGGTACGCTAAATATGATCAAAGTGAAGCAACAATCAAAAGTATCACTGATAAGGGAAAGTATCTTGAACTTTCTATCGTCACCGGTAAAATGGATATGTTACAGAGGATTTATAAAGGGACTTCCATTTTAGAAATCGAATATGTGAAACGAAGTTGTATCTGGAATGAAGACAAAATCGCCAAGTTACCGAATAGTTTGTTTGTAATGCATGGACTCGATGACATGAATGTAGAGAAATGGAGATCTGTTTCCAACAAGGCGAAAATGAATGGTGAACCCTTTGGTGACCGCTTTATTGAGGCTGCTGGCGGAACAATCTCGGGTTGTCTTTATCGGGGCTATTTCATCTTTGGCATTATCGATCAAAAAACCGGTCGGGGAATCGCATTTTTGCATCCCGCCAAGGTGACCAGTGGTGCTGGAGCGCCCGTAGCACCGCTAGCTAAATCGAATGCCATCCAATTTGATGCGATTAAAGATTGGAAAATTTGGGATGATTTTTCTGCTATAGAATACTTCGGATTTTCAGCCAAACGTCGTTGGATTTATGCTGTCAGCAAGGGGAAAAGTGAAGTAATGGAAGTCGGGAAGGCTATTTTGGATAATGGAGCGTCTTCACTTGCAAATACTTCTACTTCTAGTATTTCACTGGAGAATCAGGGTAAAGCGTCCATTGCTCAAAAATTATTCATTCAGAGCGAACAGGGACTTGAATATGTAAATGAGTTCAGATTGGATGGCCGGCAAAAGGAATTTTTTCATTCTTCTGATTTACAAAAAAATATGAACATTAATAAATAAGAAAAATGAAAAATTGGAGTATAACTATGAGTTCAAAAATTAAATCATCCCTACCTTCTTCTGTTTTCATCAAATCAATAACACTGATTTTCTTCGGAATTATCTCCCTTCAGGCTCAAATATCGGTTAAGGATGATAATGATGAAGGTCAGGATTGCTTTAAAGTAAGTACACCCAATGTGACTTATTATTTCCAAAAAAAAGCAGGGGGATTCTCCAGCATAGTGGACAAAGATGGGAACGATTGGGTGGGGTATAAACCAGGCGGTGGCTCAGGTGGAGAGTATAGAGGCATCCCCAATCTGGGTGGTTGTTGTCATCCGGGCTATCCATCGGGGGGAGAAGGCGTTCCCATGTCCAGTACACTGACCGGTAACGCGGCAAACAAGGTGACGATTGAATCCAAATCTGCTGATGGTAAATGGCATACTCGCTGGGATTTTTATGCGACCCATGCGACTCTTACGGTTCTGAAAGCCGCTTCGAAATACTGGGTTTTATATGAAGGTACTCCCGGAGGTTCGTGGGAATCGGGTAGCGATTATTTGATTTTCTCAGATGGGAGCAAGAAAAAAGGCAGTGAGGCTAATTTTGAAAAGGCTCTCAGTGGGCCTGAATGGGTGTATTTCGGAGATGGAAAAATCAAGCGCGGATTGTTATACATACAGCATACACCCGATCAAGAAAAAGATGTTTTTTGGTCTTTCGGTAATATGACTGTTTTCGGTTTCGGGCGTTGCGCCAAAGGAACTTGTTTTGCCTTGAGTAAAACACCCAATGAATACACTATCGCATTGCTGGATGAAAATAGCGCTGCGCCGGTGACTGCATTTGCCAATAGCATTTTAAAAGGAGATACTCCCTCCGCTATTTCCGATAAAGGGGATAGGGCAATACTATCTCAGCCTAACAATGGCGTCAATGGAAGAATCGTTCTCGATCGATATGTCAATGAATTTGGAATCTACTCCTTTTCGGGTCGATTACTGGAAAGGAATTAATTTTGAAGCTTTCCAAGAAAAGAGTAAACAGAATTATTGGAGAATTTATGCTGTTATCCAGCTTATTTTCAATCGATTTCCTTTCACTGGCTATTGTAAGTTCCATTTTTATTGTTACAACTAATCAGCAATTAAATGCAGCTGCTTGGGGTTCAATCGATATCTCTGAAAACCCATTAAAGGTCACATTTCAAAATGACAAAATTCTCGCAACCTACGAGAATTGGGGTTCCGAAACAGTTATAAAGAAATTATATGCTAAGGGAAATTTGACCAATATTGCCGGCAATTGTATCGATGCCTGTGCCAGCCGAAAAAAATTGACTGCGGCAAAAATTATAGATGAAAAAGAAGACCGTATTACAGCAGAATTAAATTGGGGTGGTCAAACTGTTTCTCATATCACATTGTATAAATCAGTCCCAGTTCTAAAAATTGATCAAATTAAGGGCGGCAGCCCAAACATAGTGGATGCTACCAATGGCTTTAAAGAATATATGATCTACGGTATGGAAAACTGGAAACGACCGCTTAATAAATATCCCAAGTGTTATTATTACTCGGGTGATAAATACTGTGCTGATCAAAATGGGGAAGCCAATAAAAATGATGACCCAAAGGAGTTACTCTATAAAAATTGGTTTATAACTGGACTATATAAAAGTCAGAGTGAGGGTATCGGTTATGGGAGAGTCATCGATTCCAAGGTTAAAATTTTGAAACTGTTGGATTGGGGAGGCAGAGGTTTTGAATACTTTTGGAACAATCACGTCGCTTATCTCTATGTCGTTACAGGGGGAAAGAAGGAGCTTAACGATTTGGGGAAAGCTATTACTGATTGGGCGGTAGCAGGAGAAATGGGGCTCCCTGGAACTGGATCAAGTGTTGTTTTACGGCAAACACGACGGGCAGGAATTCAACTCAGCATAGCTCCCGTTCACGTTGCAATTTCAGATCAAATTCATTTGTGGCAGGGAGATCAGCGCTATTTAGCAAGTGGAAAAAAGTTAGATATAGTTTTTAATCGGACATCAGAGACAAAGCAGTAACACTGTCACTTTTGACACTTTATAGCAAGATCATGTAGTAATAAAAAAACCTGAAGTATTGCTATGGCCTATCTTGTTGAAATGGCCAATAAGTTAAAAAAGAAATTTCTCAGAGCGGCATCAGTTTTTTTGCTAGTCCCCATTTTCTGTACGCAGGTATTGTATCCGGCAACAATAAAAATTCTCCCTTTAGGTGATTCTATCATCTACCGCTCTGGCAAGGATGAGGTAGAAAAGATTCAAAACTACCGCTACTCACTTTGGAAAATGCTGCTGGATGCGAAAATTGATTTCGATTTTATCGGATCTCAAAAAGATGGGTACATCGATAAATTTCCAAACGAATATCCACTATGTTTTTCTTTTTGCATGTGCCAATGATGTACGCGCTGAGTCTGATGTGTCATCTATTGGTAAACGCTGCGTCGGATTTTTTGAAGCCGCCCGTAAAAAGAATCCCAACGTAGTCATATTTATGGGTCTACTCTATAATGTTAGCGGATCAAAAGTGGACGCCAAAAAAGCTCAACTTCCATTGGTGCATTGACACCCTATCTACCAACTGCGTTCACGCAATTTTAAAATCGACATTTTTCTTTTTTCTAAGCGTTTGCGCAGAAAGGAATAGAAAAACCAGGCTTCAAAACGACTAGGAATATTGCGATAGAGCATTCTTTCCATTAAGTTCCAGCGCACCGAGCTTCTATCTACTCTTCTGTCTGAGCTGAGGCACCAAAGCTCTTCATCATAATGGGAGATACCCAGGCGATGTAAACGATGCATAATTTCATGGTCTGCGTACATCAAGGGCCAAATCGAAGTGGTGAAACCTCCGCATTCTTCCAGACTAGCGCGGTGTAATATATGTCCGGCATTTCCCGTATAGGCTTTTCGTGGTCGGCATCTTGAGAGTCGTACCACCTCCCGTATTTCTTTTCTGACTGATTCACGGTCGGGATGAGTAAAAATTGCCTGTGCCATCAATGCGACTATCCTATGATTATTTTTTGGACTCGTTCCGACTGTCTCCGAATCCACTGATACACTCTGCCTGGTGGGCAATTTATGAATCAGTTCCGCTGCTCTTTCAAGATAATGCACTGGATATTGCGTATCTGCATCACTGAATGCAATCCAATCTCCACTTGCTTGCTTACAGCCACATTCTAAAGCGTTGGTCTTTCCCGGTCTATTTTCATTCAAATAGTGTACTGGAAAGGGCGCATTTTCCAATATTTGTTTACATCTCTCGGTACTGTTGTCCTTCGAGGCGTTGTCAATCAGTATGAGTTCACTTGGCTGATAGCGCTGTTTTAGCCAGGATTCTAAGGTCATTTCAATGTAATTCTCTTCATTGAAATAAGGTAAAACAATGGAAAATCGGATGGACATGACTGTGCTTCAACTTTCTTTTAGAAATAGGGAGATGGGAAGCTTGCTTATAGGACTCTGTGCTATTGGTTTTGTAACACTTGAAAATCCAAATACTGCGGGCAATTCTTTTCGGCATACCCACAAATAGACTGAAATAAAAAATGAAGCTGAAATTCCTTGAGAAAGCCAATCGACTTGGTTTCTTATGGATTGACCCACGATATAGGGTAAGCCATAGTGTAATACGATTAGTATAAATAAGGAGATTGAGAAAATAACAATGAAGTTTCGTAAACTGCAGCGAACCGAATTCCAGGGGAAAGCAAAGAGCGATAGTTTATGTAACTGCAGGGCTAGTATTACTTGCATGAAAATCATGGAACTTGCTGTAGCAATGGCCGCGCCATAGATACCGAAGCGGGGAATAAGGATTAAGTTTAAAGCAAAATTGAAGAAAACTGTTAAGGCCTGATTGGTTAACTGCCAGCGAATTTTATTCTTTGCCAGAAGTAGTACAGTATTCATTCCAAACAGACCATTTACAATCGGACCTAACGACAAAATCAGCAAACAAGGCCAATACGATTCGTATTGAGGATGATATAGGCTCAGTATTAAGGGAGCACAAAGAATGATAATCCCGACAAAGCCCAAGACCCATAACCACACCCAGTTCAGGGTTAGTGCATAGGCCTTTCTTAAATGGTCCCAGTCTAAACGTGCGGCTAACTGAACAGCAAGGGGTTGAAAAAGTCGAGTGTAATTCATACGAAACATCCGAGCAGTAAAGGCAATACTGATGGCAACCCCATAAAATCCCAAATCAGATTCCGTAACACTTCCGACACTTAAACCCCAGGCAGCCAGCATCAGCATATCCAATTCCTGGGTCAGGTATAGCATCAGATCATTTAAACCAAGGGGGAAACAGCGTTTCAGAAAGGCAAGGTCTAAATTCCATTTATATAAATGTTTGACGCTTTTGCTTAATAGTGGATTTTTAATGAGAGCCCATATTGCCCAAGCTGAAGCAAGTGCATAAGTGAGACTTTGAATGATTCCCAGGGGATAGGCAGAAGCCGGTGTTCCAATCAAGGATAGGGCAAAAAGAGGCGGAAGTAATTCTTTGAGAAAACTGTTAACCCACACGTCGGTGCGAGCCGATAACAAAGCCTTTTGAACGGATACAGAAAATTGGATTAGGGATTGAAAAAGAATACACGGCAGAAGAATAAATAATAGACCCTTGGGCACCGATAGCTGGAGCATCCCACCCAAGAAATAGAACAGCAGCCAAAGGCCAGCCATTCCCAGTATGGCGCTAAGCAGCATGCCCTGAAAAGCACTTGCAATTAGGCGGGAGGACCGGGAAGATAGAGTTACAGTTCCGTTTTTACTGCGCACCAGTCGAGGGAGATACAATTGTAAGGCTTCAGCGATACCTCCGGTAGAGAGGCGCATGACAACCTGGATATAGGCCCAAGCAGCAAAAAAAAGGCCCAAACTAGCAGGGCCGTAGAGACGCGAAGCCAAGAGAAGAAATAAGGGACCACCCAATTTTCCAAAGAATCCGATTCCATACAATCTGGCACCCTTGGCAACGGCATGCAGAGAATCGGAGTGAGGGAATATTTGTTTCACAGACTATGATTGGTAGCTAGATGGCATCTCAGAAAATTAATGGATTGAACAATGAATAATGGATTGATCAATGTATTGACGCAGGACTTTTCTGCACTTTTGCACCGTCTCTGTTTACATCTTCTGAACTGAGAACATCAGCTGTACTTGATTCTTTTCCAAGCGCGCGGTGTAATAATTCAACGACCCGTTCCAGTCGTTTTTTGGATTCAAAATAGGGAATACCCAAACGAAGCGCATTAATATTTTCCGATTTGATACACTTGACATGAACGCCATTTTCATTGAGGATTTGATACAGAGGGTAGGGATCGTTCTTCAAGAAATTCATCACCACTACTGCGGGAGAAGTCGCTGCCTCGGGGCTTGCCAGCCATTCCCACTCATCACCCATTATGTTTTTTTCTTCGCAGCATTTTACAAAATAAGCGCTCAGCTCCGCACATCTTTCAACAATTAAATTGGGTTTGCTGGATTGATACAATTCAAGGGCTGCTTTTAATCCTGCTAGGGCTGAAAAATCACGTCCACCTGAGAATCCAAAATGACCATTTTTTTCAAGCAGTGCCTCGCCTGACCAATAAAACCCCTTTATTTGTTGACGAAAACGCTCTGATGTCCAGCATAGACCTATACCGCCAGGTCCAAATAACCATTTGTGACAACTAGCAAAAATGAAATCAGCTTGGGTAAACTGCAAAGGCAAAAGCCCCAGGCTCTGAGCCGTATCGGTGATACAGAGACAGGCTGGTTGAGTGATACGAATAGCTGAAAACCACTCATCTAATGGAAATATTTCTCCTGTATCATAGGCCACATGTGAAAAAAAAGCGATATCAGGCTGCCATTGACTGGCGACTTCGGTAAGTTGTTCGGGACAATCCATTTCCGTTTGGCTAAGATAGCGGATTTCGAATTCTTCCAGGCGCTCAAAGGCTGCTATGCCTCCCACATGTTCGTGCGAAGTGCAGAAAACCCGGATTTTCCTTTTGCCTTGGGCTGTAAACACACGTGAAATATTGAGGGCGAGTAAATTGCTGATTTGGCTGGCGGAATCTGTAATACTAGGCAGCATTTCAGCCATGGGCCAGAGCGAATGGACAAGTTTTAAACTCTGCTCGGCAGCCTCCCTGCCCTTTTGATACAAGCCCAAAGGATAGGACTGTAATTCAATCCATTGTTTATTCTGCATTTCTTTTTTTGCATATTCGGATACATTTCCTAGCGTACCGGGATTCAGATTAATATCGGCAGCGGGAAAATGAAGGATCCGGAAGGCATCCCAATCTTCCTCATCAGGCTTCCAGGCTGGGCCATCGTTAAGCGTTTCAGTTCCCTTCTTATCCAATACATCAATTTCAAGAACTAAACTCTTCTTCTGTAATAATGGATTCTGTTGCCATTGTGTAGAAGGCTGAAATAAGGAATTTTTAATTCGATGAGAATAGGGTTGTAACACCTTCCAGGTCTGAAAAACCACTTCTTTCAGGGAAGTAGGAACAACATGATCGTTAACAAAACTGTGTTCGATGCTATAGG
>JBBQAD010000387.1:0-3978 GCA_038315885.1 Fibrobacteria bacterium
GCATTTGGCTCTCTACGCCCAAAGTGGTGCAGTCTGTCCCGAAATTTTTGTATACATCAATCTAGAACCGGGTAAAACAAAGCACTGGCAGCGAAGGTATCGCTTTTCATTAAAATAAACATCTTAGACTAAACGTGTAGAGCCTTATTGATTTTTTTTACTAAAGTATTCAATTGCTTGGCACTGGCTGCATAGGGTGTGTGGCAAAGAATCGTTCGGCTGAGCAGGTCATTGCTTCTTTTTAAGGGCAGATTATAGTTGGTTTTGATCCTTTTATTTTTGGAATGCCTGAAACAATCCCAGTCCGGATGATGTCCTCCAATTTTGGCATTGACGACATCCCAGGCAGCGTATACATGGCGCCCCGAGTTAATCGGACGATGGACCGCGATTTGGGACATTAAAGGCTGTAAATTGTTTTCGATTACCTTAGCTATTTCTTCAGATTCTGCCTGAATCAGAAAACATACACCACATTGTCCTTTTTCATCATGGCTGGGAATGATTTGAGTATGCTCGGCTTGCTCTATTTGGGAGAGTATCAGATTTCTGTTCTTGCGTAACTGCTTCACAATACCAGGCAATCGTTTTAACTGAGCTCTTAGAATTGCAGCATTGATCTCATTAAACCGAAAATTACCAGCACAAAAAAAGGCTTCACTCATGGCACCGGTTTGCGGCCAAACACTGCAGCTTCCATCTTGAATCATAAAAGCGCGCTCAGCATATTTTTTATTCGATGTAACAACAGCTCCGCCTTCTCCACAGGAGATGATTTTGAACTGGTTGAAACTGAAGGTGCCTATTTGTCCCCATTGACCGAGTTTTTTACCCCTATATTCGCCGCCAGCGGCCTGACAACAATCTTCTAACACCAGCAAATTATTTCGCTTCGCTATTTTTAAAATATCCTTTAGGTTGCAGGGCATTCCCTGCATATGAACAGGTATTACACAGCGGGAATGAGCACTCAGTTTTTTTTCAAGGTCGAGAGGATCCATCGTGAGCGATTCATCAATTTCAACATAGATGGGAATCGCTCCAACAGATGTCACTGCCAGAGCCGTGCTGACAAAAGTGTATGCCGGTACCAGAACCTCATCGCCAGGACCAATTCCCATGGCTGACAGGCCACAGATCAGTGCCGCCGTTCCCGATGTGACAGCAATACAGGTTTTTTGTTGGGTCTGTTGAGCCCATTCTTTTTCAAAGGCTACAACTTCGTGTCCACCATAACGAAAATATTTTCGACTGAGAATGGCCTTTTTCGCCGCTCGAACTTCCGCTTCACCGACAGCATACATTAGAAGCTCCTCAAGAATGCTTCATGGATGTTTCAAAATAGGTAATTTTAAAAGGTGAACCGAACGATGCCGCAATTTCTGGCGGGGCCAGCTTGGTCGGCTGCCTTGGCAACATCACTCCTAATTGTTAGCACTGTAGCTGCTGTAACACCTGAGCCTACTCTACTGGCTACAGATGAAGTCAATTTTTGGTTCCGTGCCGAAAAAATCCGGCTTTCTTCTGGAGACATCCCTCAAGAGTGGCCTTATTCTTACTCGGAGAATTGCTCCTATCCAACGACTGAAAAAAACTTGTTACACATGCCGAACAAGTGTAGTACTGATTCCCTAAAAGGTGCTTGGCATGGAAAGCTTTCACTCAGCTTGGGCCTCAATCCCAGTGGCCGCGATTATCCCTTGGGCACAGTATTAGATTATTTTAACGGACCTTCGGGGGGAGAGTGGCAGGCTTACCGGGTAAATAGTGAAGATTTTTCGGAATGGGAAAAACAAAGTCCTCTTCTATGGTTATACAATAGCTATAACATCACTTCTTTTTCCCAAATTGTTTTTCGCGCAGCCCTTCGCCGCGACTATGCCGCCTGGCATGATGATCCGCTTGGTTCAGGCCTGCCCACAGCTTCAAGTGAAGTGGATATTAATGAACCAAAACTGGCTTACCTTGACTTGCATTGGGATAATATCGGCTTAATCCTGGGACGTTTTCCGGTGCATTGGTCTCCTAATTGGCATTTCGGACTTGGCCTAAGCCGAAGTGTTCCCTATCACGATGGAATTTTAGCCAGGCTAAAAATAGGCCAGTTGAACTATCACTATCTTGTTTCTTCATTGAATCCCTGGCTCGCGGGAACTCCGGCACATATTGGTGATGAGCCACCCACAGCTTCTGAACGCTATCGGCAGCTGTACTATTCAGATTTCGACTCCAATGCCCACCGCAGAGAGTTCGCTGCCATGAGTAAAACGCTCTTCGCCCATCGTATCTCCTGGCAGATTTACAGCCTCCAATTGGGAATTACGGAGATGAATATGGTGGGTGGAAAGTCCCCTTCCTTGCGAGATGGAAGTCCATTTATTCTATTCCATAATAATTATGGTTCGGGCTATAGTAAAAACGCCATCAGTGCCGATGCTTCTCTGGCATTGCCCTTTGGTTTTCATCTCCTTAGTGAGATGCGCATTGATGATATCAACTATTCTGATACCGAAACCTCTACCGACACGCCCACATTGCTTGGCTACCAAATTGGGGCTGAGCATGTCTGGGCCAATCCCTCTATTCGAATTTGGCAGGGAATGTTTTTTGTGAAAACAGATCCCTTTCAGTATAACTCTTTTCGACCGCTAACGAGTCATTATGCGCGTGAAGTGTATAAGAGCAATTATTACGATTTGCAGGATAGACCCTTTGTGGATACCTACATTATTGATCATCCTTTGGGTTATTTTCGCGGAGCCGATGCCTTGGATTTTTGGTATATGAATTCAGTGCTTTTTCCTCATGGCTTTGGGCTGGAAAGCCGCTTCGCCCTCCTGCAAAAAGGGGAGAATGACGCAGCAACTCCCTTTGAAAGCTATGTTAACGGAGATTTGCAAAGCCCCAGCGGACAAGTAGAAAAAGAATGGAATGCCCGTATCGGACTAAGCTGGTCGCATGCAATGCTGGGAATCTTTCGTGCGGGCACTGAAATGCGCAAAATCGAAGGTGAAAATCATATCGCAGTGACCGCTATCCATAATCGAATTGAGGGCTTCGCATCCTGGAATCGGCAATGGCTATGGTGAGAGAGTTTCAGTATTTTAGGCAGTGGAAATGCTTTAAAATTTTGCCATCAATTGGCTTGTTGTTATTGCTTAGCCTAGGCATCTGGGCCGAATCTGAAGAGGGAAACGTTGTAGGTCCAAATTCCGATGTTAGTGTAACAGAATCACTCGATGTAGAGCCAGGCGAACAGAGTGTAACAGATTCTACGGCAAAAAAAAATGCACAAACCAAAGAACAGTCAGTAGAAAAGCCCAAAGCAAATACCAAGACAAATGCAAATGCAAAGACAAAAGAAAATGAAAAAGGGAAACCGGCAAGCCGGCAAATGCAGGTTCCTGCTGTAAAACAAGGGACTCAGGCTAAGGAGGCAGTTTCAGACGACTTGATTCGACGTTATCGGATGCATCTTCAGAAAGCTTCCTGGCATTTGAAACGAAGTGAGTTCGGCCTAGCTCTTGAAGAATTAGCTGAAATTCCTCAGGGTGATTTTATGGCTAATGTGTATCATCGCTTGCTAGAAGCTGAAGCGTGGGAGGGCTTGGGCAGAAAAAAAAGCGCCGACAGTATTTATCAGATGATCCATTTGGATTCTCTAAGCAAGCCCTTTCGAAGTTTTCTTTTTGAACGTCGTTTTTCACTTTATCCGGAAAGCTTCTCAAGTGATACAGAAGCTCTGAACTTTCTGCAAAAAATTCTAGAGGAAGATGTTCCTGCACGGGTCAAATATGAAGCCTATCTTGAAGTGATACGAATCAATCATTGTCTAAAACCAACCAAGGCTTGTGAAACAATTCTCAGTGATTTTTTCAAACAGCCCTATGGAGATGTTCGCCTTGATTCGATCTTAAAGAAGGTGAGTTCTTTTAAGGCAAGTGGGGGAGATGCCCTTGCCTGGCAGCTCAGTCTGTT
>JBBQAD010000051.1:0-11465 GCA_038315885.1 Fibrobacteria bacterium
GGTGAAGTGTTTTGGACTTCTAGCCCCCCCTCCCAACATTGAGCCTGCATATCCACGGCTTTTAAACAAGTGATACTGATGTCGCGCAAGGGCTAGACCCGCATGGGAAAGCAACCCAGCGTCAAGCTTAATTCCCTGCGATTGAACCTGATTTTGTAGATATTCGTCAAATATACCCGTGATATGAGTTATAAAAAAAGCGGGTCGTTTGCCGCTTCTAAGGGCAGCCCGACTGTAACAGTCACAGGTCGCTATCATTTGAGAAACGGCGAAGATCTCGGTGGCGATAACGGGAATACCCTCGCACAGCACTTCTTCTATCGCCTTCAAACCAGTTTCTGTCGCGGGAATTTTGGCGATAAAATTTGGTCCCAATTTACGATATGAAATAGCCGATTCTACAATTTGAGTCCAATCCTCTTCAAGATAAGGATTGCTTTGCAGAGAAACCCAGCCCTCTTGGCCTCCCGTTTTTTCATAATGATCATGGAATTGATGCATAAGCCGTGCAATATATCGCTGTTGCAGTCTATCGGCAATTTCGGCCTGTGATCCGCCTTGAGATTTGCAGTTTTTTAATTCCCCTAGTGCGTATTCTCTATCCCGCTTCAGGAGATTGGCCCCATAAGTAGGATTCGTTGTGCAGGCAAAAACCCCTTGCTCTAAAGAATCTTTCACTTCACTTAACGTGGGATTATTGATCCACAGGCGGGTTTTTCCTGATTTTCTTAAACGCTGAAAATATGTCTCCAACATGCAGTCCTACCTTATGAAATAGCCTATCCAATGCCCGCTAGCCGTATCGCTTTGGATTTAGAAATTTAGCCAAGAAATCGTATCATGAATTCCAATTGAGGCAAGAAAAAAGCCCACTGTTCGTCGAACAATGGGCTCATCGAGTCAATAAGATGGCGAAAAGAAAAACTAGTTCTTAATCAAACTGGAGTCTGTAGCAGCATCTGTGCTGTCAAGCTTGCTACTATCGACTTTAGGCGCTTCGTATAAATCGTCGGCCTTTTTGTGAAAAATATCCAAGCGCCAATCAGAAACTTTAACAATTAAATTCTTTTTGGGATGATTGACATAGGTGTAACCATTAAAAGAGGCACCCGCTTCCAATTTATAAAATTGACCTTCTTTCATTTTAATCTGGATAATCATTTTAGGAGCATCCAAATTGGCTTGGCTGATATTTGTATCGCTGGTATCGATAAATGAATCAATTGATATATCTCCAAATCGTTCGGCTAGCTCCTTGGCGGCATCGGCCTTTGCATCACCCTGCCTTGGGGAGAGCATTTTCCATTTTCCTTCGCTTGCTGATTCAACGGTATACTCATTTTTTTGGCCACTGGTGTCTTCCCAAGCAACCTGGATACTCTTGATATCATCTTTTTTGATATCAAATAATTTCTTTTGCTTCCATTCATCCTGGCTTGTGTTGACATCATAGCCAAAATTTCCCGCCGTTCGATAGACATCATCTTTACCGACCCAACGCCAATAAGTTGAGCTATAATCGGTCCCGGCTGTTTTACCTATCTCAACTTTCACCAATTCTTTTCCCGCGGCATCTTTGAGCACAACTTGTTTTGCTTCGGTAGAATCCAAACCAAATTCCTTCGCCATTGCCGGATTTTTGGATACAATTTCTTTGTCTTCTAGTTTGTAAATGGTGCCTAACAACTTGTTTACTTTGGCTGTGTCGGCAGGGAAACTATCAGAGGCGATGACCCATTCATTGCCCATCAAATGAAGTGTGGCACTATCATTTGCCTTGACCACTTTGATGGTCTGGACTGAGCTGCGTTGAGTCGAATCTAAAGCAAACATGGCCTTAGCATCTTGTACACCTTTTTGTTTTTGAACAAACAGAATAGCCACCAGCACGGCAATTGCCAGAAGCAGAAACACCAAGTTCTTCTTCATGTTAATCGTCTCTCCTCTTTCTACGAATGCCCATGAAGATTCCCACAAGCAGCAACAGAATGGGAGCTGCCAACATATTGATCATCATCAAGCTGAGCTTTTGCTTTTCTTTATCTGGCTCAATGGGACGTTGGGGGATTTCTCGTGTGCGGATTGTAATTAATTCAGGATCAAGAGCCAACTGGTCGATGGAATTGAGAAGCAACCACAAATTGGTATTGGATCCTGTAAATCCGAGGTAAAAATCCGTCGCGAATAGCGCATTTCCCAGTACCATGATATGACTTTCTTTTTCGCCCTTTCTTAAGACATTCAAGGGGTCGATCGCATTGGAACTGTCGGAAGGAATTGGATTTTTATCATAAAATGAACTGAATTTTCCCGACTTCAACACGGCCAGCGGAAATGATTTTTGCCCGACCGGCAAATATTCATTCAGATTGCGAGGCAATAAATTAAATGTACCGGTTTCTTCCCAGGAGTCGGCTGATGAGCGAACCAAAACTTGTACCCTACTGGAATCTGTACTTTTATTTGAATCAAGCTCAATAGAAGAAGCCCATGGGAAGGTAACCACTCCGAGACGCGATGTGATCACATTGGTCATATCCAGATCTTCACCCATGCAACGTATCCAATAGGGATATGGAATTGGAAAGAAGCCGTTCCCGAAATGGACCGGCATGGGATTTACCCTGTCAACAATGATGTTTTTCTTAACCCCAAGACCGTAGTGGGACAGTAAATCCTCATAATTGTTCGAGGTGGCACTGCCATTTATTCCATAGCTTAAATTGACTTCCACTCCTGGACTTAAGAAAAGCACAGACTTTCCAAGCATGATATACTGATCGATATGAAATTTTTCAATTTCATCCAATCGTTTGGGAGCCGCTACAACTAACAAATCAATATTGGTATCAACGGCTTTGCTGCTGACATCAACATTTTCAATTTTATACAGCTTCTCTACTTCCTTTTTAAGCTGACTGTAATTGTCATCAAATCCGCTGGTGGTTCGGGGTGGCTGACCAGGAATTGTAAATGAATATTTCTGGTCACCGCTTCCCTCAATTATTCCGATAGATTTTGTCGTACCAGTTAATTTCTTTAGCTTCACGACCAAGTCATATTCAAATGATTCAATATCGGATAAGACTGGAATGACTTCTTTTTTATCCAGATAGGTGATCGCTAAACCAAAGAAGCCCTTCTTGATTTCCATTCCATCGGTGGTGGCTTCTTGAAGTTGGACCTCCTGAATACCCAAGGAGGTTACAGAAGATTTTTTGCTCTCGTCTTTTCCGGGATCTTCAAATATAAGGTGAATTTTACCATTGGATCGAGCAGCAAATTCCTCTAAAAGATCTTTTACAGTTGTCCGAATCTGGGCAAACTGAGTGGGGAGATCTTTTGATATCACTGCCTTGATGGTAACAATATCAGTAAGTCCATCGAGAGTCTTGATGGCTGCCTTACTTAGGGTAAACTGTTTATTTTCAGTTAAATCGATGCGACTATGAAAAAACTTTTCACTGACTATACCAGCTATGACTAGCACGACTGCGACAACCGCAAGTGATATCAAGGAGGCAGTCCGAGTGGACAACTTCTTATTCATTAGTTATCTCCACTTCCTTCCTTCAATCTGTCTCACATTTAAGAACAGAAAAAATGCAATTACCGATCCGTAATAGATAACATCGCGGGAATCGATGACACCGCGTGAGACGTTATTAAAATGACTAAGTAGACTCAAATACTCACAAATCACGACTAATGCCCCCAACTTATTGAGATAAATAGGAGCAATGCCGACCAGCAATAAGACAAAGATTACTGCCAATGAGAGTACGAAGGCTACCACTTGATTATCGGTTAAAGAGCTGAGATACAGCCCGATGGCTAAGTAGGCAGCACCTAAAAACAAAGCCCCGGCATAAGAGCCGATTATAACTCCCCCATCTGGATCACCAAGGTAACCCATTGTCAAAGGAACAGTTAATGAGAAAAATAAGGTGATTGCCAGAAAACCGAAGGAAGCCAAGAATTTTCCGAGGACAACTTCAATTTCAGACAAAGGCCATGTTAACAAAGTTTCCAGGGTACCGACTTTCTTTTCTTCTGCCCACAAGCGCATAGTAATCGCGGGAATAAAAAAAAGAAAAATCCAAGGCAAGGCCTGAAAATAACCGCGCATGGAAACTTGTCCTTGGCGGAAAAAATCCTGCACAAAAAAGAAAAAAGCGTTGGATACCAGCACATAAAAACTGATAAAAACGTAGCCCACAGGGGAGGCGAAATAACTTCGCAGCTCTTTTTTAAACACAGCAAGTGTATTGATCATGCTATCCTCTCGTCAACTTTGCAAAGACATCTTCTAGTCGGGCTGTTTCAGCGCGCAGTTCTGAAATTAACCATGATTTTTCAGTCGCTAATTTATACAGATCGACTGCGACATTTTTTTCTTCTTGACCATGCACTGCATAGCGTTGAAAGCCGTCACTAACGGTGCCAATCGCTTCTGCTTTTTTGATAAACGGCGTGCGTTTTAATTCTTCCAAAACTTGGCTTCCGCTGATGGAAACAAATACAGTAGTTCCTGAGGAACTTGCTATCAGCTCTTTGGGAGTTCCTTGAGCTACAATTTTTCCGTTATTAATAATCAATACGCGATTACTGGTGGCCTCAACTTCAGGTAAAATATGCGTGGAGTGAATAACTGTTTTTTCTTTGCCTAGTGTATTGATCAGGCCCAAGATATCTCGAATTTGGTTGGGATCAAGACCAGAGGTGGGTTCATCTAAAACCAAAACCATTGGATCGTGTACCATTGCCTGCGCTAGTCCCACTCGTTGTCGATAGCCTTTGGAGAGATGGCCGATTAATTTTTTAGTAACCCGGCTCAAATCACACTTATCAATTACGCGGTCGACAGCAGCTTTTCGTTTGTTGGAAGGAATCCCACGTACCTCGGAAACAAATTCCAACAGACTGCGAACTTCCATATCGAGATAGAGCGCGTTGCTTTCTGGTAAATATCCGATCGAGCGGCGAACCTGCAAAGGTTCATCAAAAACATCATGTCCATTAACGCTGGCTTTTCCCGCCGTAGCGGAAAGGAAGCAAGTCAAAATTTTCATGGTGGTGCTTTTACCAGCCCCATTTGGTCCGAGCAGCCCTACTACCTCGCCTTTGTTGATATCAAAAGAAATATTGTCGACCGCCAAAGTGTTTCCATAGCGTTTGCTTAGGCCTTCTACGTGAATCATGATAACGATGACCTCTCAGTGATGGTCAGTGATATAATTAACCGCTAGTAATTTACAAGCCTTTTTAAAAAAAATCAAGCCAGTATACTCTAATCGCTTTTATTGTTTGACCCATGACAAAAATCTTAACTCTGGTTCAATTACGAGGGACTCTATTAAGACTCGTAACTAGAATCATAATTTTAGAAAGAAATTAGCATGTCAACGAATAAAAAAACGGCGAAAATTCTGATTGCTTTTTTCATCTCTCTGATTCTGCCCAAATTTCTAATAGCATCACAAATGATTCAGGTTCACAGTCTTTCGATGAATCGAAATATTCCCAATCTCGTTACTATTCCACAAACGATCAAATCTGCTGGAAACAAAAAAAATCCAAAATTTCCTGTGCTTTATCTTTTACACGGATATTCGGGTGATTACCGTACCTGGTCCGAAGTTTTGGATATACAATCCTTGGCAGAGCGCTGTGAATGCATCATCGTATGCCCAGATGGAGCTTATAACTCCTGGTACTGGAATAACCCAAGTGATTCTATTAATCGCTACGAGACCTATTTGGCTAAAGAACTAATAAGCTATGTGGACAGTAACTATGCGACCTATGGAACAAAGGGAAAACGTGCTGTCGCCGGTTTCAGTATGGGAGGCTATGGAGCAAATTACATTGCCTTAAACCACCCAGAACTATTTACATGCACAATTTCAATTGCCTCAATTATGGATATCACCGAGTTTTCAGAGCAATGGGACATGGCCGATCAATTGGGACCCTTCCCCAAAAACCCCGAACTCTGGAATCAGCACAATTTGATCGAAATTTTTAAAGGATTAAAATCAATTAATATGACCTGGATAATTATCTGTGGTAGAGAAGACTTTGCCTATCCAGGAACTTTGAGAGCCTTCGAAATTCTCAAGAAGAGAAAGATCCCCCATCAAAGAATCAGCCTTTCTGCCCAACACAGTTACAGTGACTACGGAACGACTTTATATAACACGATGGATACATTAAAGACAATATTCAAGCGCTGAAAATATCGCCCTAAGCTAGGCTCTGCACTGCCCATTCGAGCAGTTTTTTGGTACTCTCCCAGTTGACGCAGGCATCGGTAACCGAGACTCCATATTTAAGATGAGATAAATCAGTCGGAATAGATTGAGAGCCTTCGGATAGATTGCTTTCCAACATGGCTCCCAGAATACATTTGTTCCCTTCCTGACGTTGACCGAGAACGTTTTTCCAAACGAGCTCCTGAGCCTGATGTTTTTTTCCTGAATTGGCATGGCTACAGTCCACTAAAAGACCGGATTCCAAGCCAGCCATAGCCAGCGCTTGGCTCGCTTCTTCAATACTCAGTTTATCGTAATTAGTGCGAGTTTTTCCTCCCCGCAAAACCACATGGCCCCAGGGATTTCCATTGGTGGATATGATACAGGTGCGTCCTTCTCCATCGATACCTAAAAAGGCGTGAGGACTTTGCGCCGCTTTCATAGCATCAAGTGAAACCTGTAAACTTCCGTCGGTATTGTTTTTAAATCCGACAGGAACAGAAAGACCACTGGCCATCATCCTATGGGTTTGCGATTCAGTGGTTCGAGCCCCAACCGCAGCCCAACTGACCAAGTCATCAATGTATTGAGGAATAATGGGATCGAGTAATTCGGTTGCAGTTGGCAATCCCAAACTGACTATTTCCCGAAGTAGTGAACGAGCCATGCGAAGACCGGTGGGTATATCATTGGAACCATTTAAATGGGGATCGCTTATCAGGCCCTTCCAACCGGTAGTGGTTCGTGGCTTTTCAAAGTAAACACGCATAACGATATAAAGCTTATCGCCCAGATTTTTTCGCAGATCATTAAGTCTGTTCGCGTACTCCATCGCAGCCTGGGGATCATGGATAGAGCAGGGTCCCACAATTACTAAAAATCGGGAATCTTTTTTGGCTAAAATATTCTTGATGATTTCACGCGATTCTAGGATGGTCGTATACATCGCCTCGCTGGCCGGGAGTTCTAATTTCAAGGCATTGGGAGAAATTAATGGGACGGCGGAACGAATATTGGCGTCAAAAACGAGGCTACCCTTTTTATCAGACATAAGGCAATTGTACTCAGGACCTGGATCTATGTCAAAAGCTGAGATGCTCTTCAAGCGCTTCTAGCACGGTTTTACTTAAAACCTCATTTCCGATGGGTAAAAAATGCACGCCATCATTGCGAAGCAAACGATCACGACCTGCCTGCATCACGGTTGTATAAAGATCGCTGATTTCCAACTGAAACTTCTTGGCGATGGTTGTTGCGGTAGAATTATACTGTAATACATCTGCCTCAAAGCGGTCAAAACCTTTATTTTCATGATGAAGGGTTTCGTTGACGGGAGTGATTGTTGCCCAAATCAGTGTGGCAGAACTTTTTTCTTTTATTTGTGAAAAGATGAACTCAAGATTTAGGGCATAGTCTTCCAACGAAATGGCGCATGGATTACCGAATTCTCGGCGTATGTCATGCAAACCGCAATTCAAATAAATTACATCAAAACCCCGCTCTAAAATCCAGGGTTCTAGATTCTCGCGAATTCGGCTGCTGGGACCTCCATTTTGTTCGGGTCCAAAAACTTCAGCCTTGCCGTCCAGAGCCTTAACAATGAGTGGTTCGTACCCCATGCGAATGGAGTCTCCAATGAGTGCGATTTTTTTCATTTCCTTTTCCTTAAATTAGCCCCCGGTTTTGGGAGTACTAAACAGGTTGGGGCTAAGCTCTTGCGTATCGGCTGTGTAACTATACAGTTCTTTTTGTAATTCTAATATTTTTTCACTGAACAACGAATTTTCAATTTGATTGGTCAGTTCATAGGGATCGTTTTTTAAATCGTAAAATTCATCCCGTTCACCATCGCGCTTTACATATTTAAAGCGAAGGGTACGAACCATTTTCGCCCTATTTGCCATGGGATTCTCTGACCCCTCTAGCCCCCTGCGAGGCCAGTAGAGTTCAGAGCTAGGACACTGTAGTCCACAGCCCGGCCTTTCTGATTGTTCGGGAAGCCAGCCTCCCTCGGCATAGACTGAGTGTTTTAGTGAGACATCTGTTTCGGTATATCGTAATAGAGAATGTCCGTTGCGAACTGAAGTAAAATGAATTCCAGTCAACTCCTCCAGCGTAGGAACAACATCTGTAATTTGCACGAGTGCATTACGAAAACCAGGCTTGCAGGCGATAGATTTAGGAGGTTTAAATACCAAGGGAATCCGAATCAGACTATCCTCGAAAGTGTTTAAGTTTTTTTCTACCAAACCATAATCGCCGGCATAATCCCCATTTTCACTGGTAAAGACGATAGCCGTATCATCATAAATTCCGGTCTCTTTTAATGCCTGTAAAACCCGACCAAACTGATCATCCACCCGCCTACACATCGCATAATAGGTATTGCGTAACTCTCTCCATTGAGTTTCACTCCATTTACCAAGATTTTGGCGTTCACTGATTCCTTTCAAGATTGCTGGTTTGCCTACCCATCCAGGAGGGCGGGGAATTCGTTCTGGTATTCCTGAGCTGCGAACCGCCTGTAGGTATGAGTCTTCAACAGCATAGGGTGGATGAGGGTAGGTAAGCGATAAAAAAATGCAGAAAGGGTTTCGGGGAAAGCTATGTATAAGTTCTGTGATTGTATCAATATTATCCCAGTCTTTATCATGATAAACTGAATCGCCTTCTCTATCCAATTCGCCGACATAAAAAGAATAATAATTGTTCTTCGTATTGCTTCCGCGCCATTCCAATTCTTTGTCGAGTTGCCAAGGTACCCGGCGCGCTCCAGCTCCATTGTAACGAACATGGCAATAGGGATCAGGTGATGCATTGGCTGAACTGATATCGTTACGACCCCACCACCAGATTACATATCCATTTTCTTTCAAATTGCTTAGAAAATTTGGTTCATTCGCATTTAATCCAAAACCAGGATGGCGCGAACCAAAACTGCTGGGATTGTTTCCACTTAAAAAACTAAGTGACGCTAATGAGCTATCGGGAGAAGTTGTAAAGGCATTCCTAAAAGAGATCGCTTCAGTTTCAACAAGGGCATCGAGGTTTGGACTCACCGCTTTACTTTTCCAAAAATGACTCAGCCCATCACCTCGAAACTGACAGGGATTAACAATTAAAAGATTTGGCACTGAACGACTCACCCGCTACTCCATCAGGGTTTTTCCCTAGTTTATCATTTTTTAAAAATTTCGGGGCTTATATTTCGCCAAAAGGCACAATTGTGCTGGCCAATATTCAAGTATTTCAATTCTTGGGAGAAACCAACACTTGGGCGAGTTCTAAATGTTTTTCTGCCAGGGCTCTTTCGTAGGCGGTTTTACCTTCACTATCTTTCTTAGAAAGATCGGCGCCCTTATCGATTAAAAACTCAGCTAGGTCTTTGTCATCAGAGGCGCTGGCTAAATAATGCAAAACGGTGCGTCCTTTTTTATCGCAAGCTGAAGCAGAAGCCCCCTTTTTAAGGAGTAGAGCAATTAATTCTTTACTGCGACTATGGGCTTTACGGGGGGCTGCTGCCCATAGCAGTGCGCTGCTTCCATCACTGAGAGTTCGCTCAACCCAATCTTCATGGGTTTTAACTAACTGGAGGGCCTCGTCAGTAAGCCCGAGTCGAATGGCACTGACGAGATCTAACTCTGCACCCTTTTGAATTAAGTATTGCGCTATTTTTTCAGCAGAACGGAGTTCAACTGGAGCTAGTGCCGCGATTTGCAGCGGTGTGTAGCCCTGCAAATTGCGCGCGTTCAGAAGATCAGGGTTAAAATCAAGAATTGAGCGTACTTCATCGAGTATTCCTGCACGTGTAGCAGTGAAAATATCGCACTCAGAATTTTTAGACAGCAGGAATTGAACAATCTTTCTTTGACCGCTCTCATCCTGACTGACTTCTGCTGCGGCATATTGAATAAGCGATGTGCCTTCGGGATTAGTGGCGGAAACTAAACTGGAATCAATGGCAACTAGTGATCGAAATGAACTTAAATCACCTCGGGTGGCTGCCGAAATCGCCTTTTCAAGATTGGAAGCCAGACCGACTTTATTATTCTGAACAACATTGCCAAGCAGGCTACCAAGTAGTACGCTCGAAATTAGTAATAGAGTTCTCATGCAAATAAAATAGGCTTTAATTTATTTTCAGCAAAGCGTCCATCCGTGGCAAACCCAACATGAGATTCATGTTTTCGACACCTTGGCTGGCTGCTCCTTTGGAGAGATTATCGATCAGACAATTGATATAAGCTTTACCTTCATCCACGCGGATTTTGATTAGCAGTTGATGAGTGTTTACAACATCTGCTGTTCCCCATTGTTTGTCAAGATTGTCTCGAACAATGTAAACTTGATCATCCATTTTATAGGTTGATTCTATAGTCTTTTCTAATACACTTTGGGCTTCTTGACTGGGTAGTAAAGCCAACTTTGTATTAAGCTTCACACTTAGATTTGCATTAATTCCTCGGTAGACTGAGCGAAGTACAATAGGACAAAATTCCACTCGGGCACCGGAGTATTGCTCCATTTCGGGTACATGACGATGTTTACGTCCGTAGGAGTATGCAATTTCATTACTGGACGCTTCAACTTCCCTTCGTGCGCCCGAATTGCCCGAAGTGGCAACCACGGAGACTTCGCTATCAATCAGTGATATAATGGGTTTTAGAGCTAGAATAACAGCCGTGGGATAACAGCCGGGATTCCCCACCAAGTTCGCCGTTTTGATTTGTTCTGAAAACAAGGCAGGCATTCCATAGACAGATTGTTTCAGTAATTCTGGACAGCGATGTTCAATACCATACCACTTTTCAAAAGTTGCTTGGCCTAAGCGAAATGCACCACTCATGTCGACAACCCGAAGGCCCAAAGCGAGTAGCTTTGGGGCCAACGCCATGGACTCTTCATCTTTAGTGGCTAAAAAGGCTCCGTCACAATCCTCAAGCTTGCCTTCGCTGCGCGAAGAATTTTGGCGAAAAGAAACTTCTAAATGAGGGTGCTTGTCCAGGGCTTTTTCTAGCTCCTGACCGACCATTCCCGTATCTCCAAATAGTGCAATTAAGTGTTTATTTGCCATGGTATTCATTGTTGTAACGGAAGTTTTGATTATACTGAGTTTGGAAATTTTTCCACTGAATTTTCTTTCTAACTGTACAAGTCATTTTTTCAAATAATTTGTTTCAACAACTAATTGGCCAAGACCGATGCACTAGA
>JBBQAD010000008.1:0-17411 GCA_038315885.1 Fibrobacteria bacterium
TCTAGAACAGTTATCAGGAGAAGTGGAGCCACAAGCCCTTCAGTACCATTTGGCAACTATTCCAGAGTTATATGTGGCAACCTTCAGTCCTGAAGAAATCAAGCATCACATTGCTTTAATAGCCCGCTTGGATCAAGAACCATACAGTTTGAAGATTAGTGTACAAGAATCCTATTGGGAGATCAGTTTGGTTGCTCACGATGAGGATGCTCTACTTTGTAGAGTAACGGGTTCAATGAGTCGGGCGGGGCTTTCAATTTTAGGTGCGCGAATTTTTACTCGAACCGATGGAATCGCCCTCGATAAGTTTGTGGTTGTCGCTCCACCCGTTGGACGTAACAACCCATCCATACTGGAGAAACGCTTGCTGGAAGAGTTGCGCAAGGGTCATGACACAACTCTAGATCGCTTAGATATGGAAAATTTTTCCCTCAAAGACATGCCACGTCCTGTTGTCTCTGTTAAACCGATAGAAGTTACCATGCCAGCCGAAGTTTCTTTCTCCAATGAATTTTCGGATACCTACAGTACCATTGATTTAACCTGCAAAGATCAGATCGGCTTGTTTTACAGAGTGGCTAAAGTGTTTTACGACTGTGGGTTAAAGGTTCATGGTGCAGTTTTAACTACTGAAGCAGACAAAGCTTCCGATGCATTCTATGTCACAGATCGGGAGAATAAAAAAATCGGCGATGACGAGACGATCGAAAAAGTGATGCACGAATTACGAGATCAACTCAGCACTTAATCACTGTGACAATGATTCTTTTTTAAGATTTTTTTCCAGATTACTTGACTATTGATGTCAAGTTCTTTATCATTAAATAAAGTTTGCAAGATGATGGAGCAAATTGAAGTCGTTTTATAATACACTCACACAGGAAATCTCCACCGAGTGGAATCTAATCAAAATTATAAAACCCCTATTACTAAAGGTGTTTTTCTTTTTTAATGTTAACATCAACCAAGATAATAGTGTTACTCAACAATTTTTAATTAAATGAAAAGCCTAGGAGGGAGGTGATTCCACATGGCAGCAAAGAAAAAAGCCACAAAAAAAGTTGCAAAGAAAGTTGCAAAGAAAGCAGCAAAGAAAGCAACAAAGAAGGCAACAAAAAAAGCAGCTAAGAAGAAATAGCTGACGTTAAGTCAGCTATTTCTTTGAGGATAGATTCGTTCTTCCTCCACATCTCCAACGAATGATCCGGGCAGCCCTCGTGGCTGCCCGGATCATTTTTGTTTTAATAATCAAACAATACCCATTGATTTAAATGCCACGCTATATAATCAAGCAGAGTTTAAATACCGAAAGCCAAGCAAATAGGCGGATTGCCAGTGCAATGGCTTGTCTACATCGCTTCTATGGCTGGCACACCTAGAATCGTTAGCGCATTTCTCAATGTGATGCGGGTCGCGTTGACGAGAAATAGTCTTTCTTTTTCTTCGGGACTACCCAAGACTCGACATTTATGAATGAAGCCATGGGTTAATTCAGAGATTTCCAAACAAAATTGGGCAATTTGATAGGGGTCATTAATTCGTAGAGCGGTTTGAATTCGCTCAGGAAACTCGGCGAGCTTCTGTATCAATGAGGCTTCCTCGGAACCGCTCAGTAATTCCCATTCTAATTTTGAAGAGGAACTCAATTCAGGACCTTTTTGCAGTATGCTACACAATCTGACATGGGCGTTCTGCACATAAGGACCGGTATCACCTTCAAAGCTGAGTACCGTTTCCCAATCAAAGCGAATATCGTTTAGGCGTTTGTTTTTTAATGTATCGAAAACCAGTGCTCCAATCCCAATTTGCATTGCAGTTTCATCTGGGTTTTTTACACTAGCCTTTTTCTCACTCATGAGTGCGGCAATTCTTTCTTTTGCTGCTTCTAAGACATCTTTTAGAAGACTTGCCCGACCAGCTCGAGTTTTTCCTTTTTCCCAGCGGCCCTCTTCTGATTTATTTAAGATCAGTCCGAAGGGAATGTGTTCACAACGCTCAGTCCAACTGTATCCCAGATTTTTTAGCACCAGAAAAAGCTGCTGAAAGTGGAGAGATTGACCGTTATCGACCACATAGAGACTTCGGTCAAAGGCATAATTTTCTTGTCTCCAGATAGCCGCGCATAGATCGCGAGTTGCATAGAGCGTGCTCCCATCTGATTTTTGCAAAAGAAATGGAGGCAAGTCGTATTGGCTCAGTTCTGCAATTAAAGCCCCTTGTGAACGAATGATTTGGCCATGACTTTCTAAATCTTTTAATAGACTTTTTGCTCTCGGAACAAAAAAGGCCTCTCCTTTCCAATCATCAAAATCAAGACCCAGCATCCCATAGATTCGGCGTAACTCTTTTAATGTTGCATCCCGAAAGGCAAGCCAAAGTTTTTGTCTTAGGGGATCATCCTGCTCTAAAAGTTTGAATTCTTCTCGGGCCTTTTGTTCAAGTTCAGGATCCTTTTCGGCTTCCTTTGAAAATGTCTGATACAATCGATTGAGTGCTTCAATCTCGATAGTAGCCAAACTTTTTTCATCAGTAGGATTTCCTTCACGCAGATACATCGCGATTAATTTTCCGTAGGAAGTTCCCCAGTCCCCCAGGTAATTAATTCGGATGACTTTCCAGGAGGCCATTTCATACAGTCTGCTTAAACTGTTACCTAGCATGGTGCCGCGAAGATGATGAAAGGCTAGTTCTTTTCCCATGTTCGGAGAAGAAAAGTCGATAGTAACAGTTTTGCCTTCACCTTCGGAGTTTTTTCCAAACCCACTGTCCTCTGAGACTATTTGATTCAATATGGAACGATGATAAATACTCCGCTTCCATTTGAAATTTAGATAAGCGGCTATCGCCTCTACACTTTGTATCTCTTCAGGCAAACTTAGCTGGCTGGCTAGTTCCTGGGCGATTGCGGCTGGGGCCTTGCGCAGTTTTTTCGCCAAAGAAAAACAGGGAAATGCAAGATCGCCATGTTCGCGATTTGTAGGAGTGTTAAAAAGGGCTTCTATTTCTTCTATGCTGAGCCCAGTAGGCTCTTTGAGTAAATCAGCGACAAGGTGTTTATAATTCGTCGTCGTCCTCATTATTCTCTTCCTCAGGCACTCGGTAGTCATCCGGATTAAGACGGTTAATACGGGCATCGCCCCACAAGCGTTCCAAAGCGTAATACTCTCGGGTCTTTTTTTCAAAAAAATGAATTATCAAATCGCCATAATCCAAGATGGCCCAGCGAACCCCGGGAGCATATTCAGAGCGCAGGGCCTTGCAGCCTTCTTTGCTCAGTACTTTAAAGGTATCATTCAGAGCCGCACGCATTTGTGCTTCGCTCTGGCAGGTACAAATAAGGTAATAGTCGGTGAGGTTGCTTAAGCCTTTCAAATCCACCAACGAAACATCTTCCACTTTTTTGCGAAAGATACATTGGGCCGATCGATTTACTAATTCCATTCCCTCTAAGGGGTTTTTGTTTCCCATTGTCTCATTAGCTCCTCATGGTCTTTACCAATAATGACTGTTGCCTCTACCAATACTGCCGGATCTTTAAGATGAAGCAGATGCTTGGTACCGATGACGCGAACTAAATCTCTCGCCATCAATGTATCTCTTCCTCTGCCTATTACCATGGTTTCTCGGTAATTCCAGGAGTTTGCATTGCCAAATTCGACGATGTCAAAGCCCTTTTGAGCGAGGTGATTACGGAACTTCTCTGCCACACCCGGTTCACCTGAACCATTAAGCACCTGAATTTGCCCTGTATTAGGAACAAACTGATCGGCGGTTTCTTTTTTTTCACAGGAAAAACCAAATAATAATAGTATCAGAACTAGTGCAACCAGATGGATTCTCCAAATAATGGAAAGGGGGGAGAAAAAGGTCACTATCCTGCCAAGCTTGCGGGCAACATTTCAATGGTCCCACCAAGGCCTGTGAAAGAGGCTGGGACCATAAGCCTTGGAGGCATCATCCATGTTTACATACTGAATGGAAAGCATCGTGTTTTTGGTCGGTTTGTACTCCAGACCAATTTGAGGCAAAATTATGGAAGATCCAAGCCGTTCGAATTGGGCTGCATTGAGATGCTCATCCGCAACTGAACTATAGAGTGGAGTATGAATGCCCACATCGACAAAGAGCGTCAAAGGGTCCGCCAATTTATAGGACAAGGTATTGAGGTAAAGTCCACCAGAACTGCTACCCAAACTGCTACCTGAAAAATTTAAAGAATAGGATTGCCGTATGGAAAATCGGTTGGGGTTCAGTAAGGAAAAGCCTGATTCAGTTGAAGGACTGTATAACGGATTAACCAATGCTTGGCGGTTAAATTCAGAATTTTTTAAGAATAAACTAGAACTGGGTTCCTCTGAGAAGCTTAAAAAGGGGAATCCCATTACAATGATGGTAGACAGCAGGAAATATAAATTAGCCTTTGGCATTACTTATATAATATACAAAGGAGATTGTTGCTGCCAGGATGAATTGATATTAGGCCGTGGGTCGATTTGCTGCATCCACTAAAACTATGCTTGGCTTGTGATTTTTGAGTTCAGCTTCATCCATTAGTGCGAAGGCCATTATAATTACCATATCACCCATCATTACCAAGCGAGCTGCAGCACCATTGATGATTATTTCCCCCGATTCTGGGCGTCCCTCGATGGCATAAGTTTCCAGGCGGTTTCCATTTTGAATATCGACGACTTGTACTTTTTCGTAGGGTACAAGATTAGCCAATCTCATCAATGAGGGGTCGATTGTTATGGATCCCTGATAGTTCAGGTTAGCATCTGTGACCGTGGCTCGGTGAATCTTTGATTTTAGAACTTCTCTCAACATGGCCTGGGAACAATCCCTTCTAAAACTGATAATGTAGTATGGCAGAAGCCTGACCGGGAGCCAGGTTGGTGAAGATGGAATAGCGCTTGGCCTCAGGATTATCTCCATATCGGGTTGCCATCAAAGCGTCACCAAAACTCCAGAACATAGCGGCGACAGCAAAAATGGGATAAGCAGGAATAATGTTATCAGTGGCATCTTTGTGTACAAAGGTGAGGGTGGTGCCAAGAATAAAGATGCTGGTTAATGTGGCACCATACAAGGGTCTTCCGGTCTTGTACTGAAAATATCCTGGTAAAAATAATGAAATTGCGGGGTCGAAATTATTGGTTTCTTGCCTGCGATAACTTTGATCGATGTCATCATCAGCCATTCCCGCTTTTTTCTCAGCATACCAATGGCTTTCAGTCACTCCGAGCTTTTTCCAGGGTTCTGAAAAGTATTCCGAAGGGAGAATTCCAATTTCCAGTAACTCCATTAATTTTTGTTTGGAGATTCCTTTGGCCTTCACCATTTCAAATTCCGAAGTGGTGATTCCCAATTCATCGGGCTTTACACCGTCCCATTCAGACGCTGCTTGAAGGTTATTAGCGAGTGTAATGATCAAAAAAAGGCTGAATAACCCGGGAATCAATTCTCGTCTTTTCATGCTTTTCCTGCTGATTTTGGGTGAATTATACTGAACCTGGCCCTAAGATAACCAGATTCCCGAGTTCGGGCACATTGAAAGTTGCTTGTTTGATGGTGCCGAGGGGGGGACTTGAACCCCCACAGAGTTACCCCTACTGGATTTTGAGTCCAGCGCGTCTACCAGTTTCACCACCTCGGCGGCGCGCCAAATATAACCAGCCTTTATTTGACTGCCAAGGCACCTTGTCCATTCAAAACCAATTCGGTGCGAGAGTTTACATTTGTCCTTTTTAAGTTTGTGAAATGATTTTTAACGCGTCCTTAAAGGAACTATGAGCCAACGAATTTTTATCGATTCCTATTATGATTTAACCCGTTCAGCCTTGGTCGAAAACAATCAGCTGCTCGATTACTATGAAGAAGAGGCCGACCAGGCGCAGGAGCGTGGCAATATTTATCGGGCCCAAGTCAAACGCATCGAGCCAAACATTCAGGCCGCTTTCTTGGAATATGGCGGAAGAAAAGATGCCTTTCTTCCCTTCAAAGAAATGTGTGAAGTTACTGATTCACCGAATAATTCCGTTAATCAGCTTCAGATTGGTGATATACTGCCAATTCAAGTAATCAAAGACAGCGTGGCGCAAAAAGGAGCTTTTGTAACAGCCCAAATTTCTTTAGCAGGGCGCTTTCTTATTTACTTGCCGCATAACACTCGGGGTGGAGTCTCTGGAAAAATACAAGACCCCCAAGAACGACGCGAGATGTATGGTATTTTGAAAGACCTAAAATTACCCATGGGAGGTTCTGTAATACTTCGTACTGCCACCAAGGGGCAAAGTATTGAAAGTGTCCAGGCCGACCTTGACCACTTGATGGATTCATATTCTCTCATAGCCGATGAGTTCAGTAGAAGGGCAGATCTAGGTTTACTATACAAAGATGGTGATCTCATCCTTCGCTACCTGCGCGATTATTACGGAGAAAAAACCTCGCAAGTCTTGGTTAACACTCAAGCCGCTTTTGACCGCTGTCAATGGTTTCTACAAAAATATGATCCCAAGGGATTAGATAAACTTCACCTGAGCAAAGATGGAGCCCTGCTTTTTCAGCGTAACAATCTTGAAGAAAAAATCCGTCTCTTGCAGGCCAGAAAAATCAGTCTTCCATCGGGAGCCTCGATTGTAATTGATCAGACAGAAGCTTTAGTGTCTATCGATGTAAATTCGGCCCGTTCCAAACAAGGAGCCAACCTCGAACAAGCTGTTTTTCAAACCAATATGGAAGCCGCAGCAGAAATTGCCAGACAACTGCGTTTGCGTGATCTGGGCGGAATAATTGTGGTTGATTTTATTGACATGAATAGACCACAGAATAAAAGACGCCTGGAAGATTGTATCCGAAACGAAGTCAAAAAAGATAAAGCCAAAGTTCGTGTGTATAACGTCGGTCCCATGGGCACCGTGCTGATTAATCGCCAGCGCTTACGCCGTTCCAGTTCAGTCTTAAGTCGTATCAGCTGTAAAGTTTGTGATGGACGCGGTTGGAATCGGGCCCCCGAGTTGGAGGCTCTAGATTTATTGCGAAGAATCGTCGAAAGACTGGTGAAGTCGGGTTTAGGGCAGCAACTTGAAATAGCAGTAGATGGTGAAATACTCGCTGCCTTGATGTCACAGCATAAAAAAGAGGTTCTCCAATTAGAAGAGTTACATAAAACCCATATCACATTTCTTGCACAAGCTGGAATTGATGCGGCGGGAGCAATAATAAATTTACGACCCTGGGATCAGACTCGCACTATGCGTGAGCGCATTCCGGCTTCACAGGGTCGTTTGTTAAGCCCTGTACTTGCACTTCGCGATACGGTCAATGAAGAAAAAGAAGCGAATGAAGTACTCAAAAAGGAAAGCCAAGTTGATGAACTGGATTCAGACTTTGTACCTGAATTTAGTAATGATACAACTGACGCGGATTCAGTTTCGACATCCACCCGAAACGATTCAGATCAATATGATGAAGTTGCTCAGTCTGACGAAATGAATTCACCCCTGGAACTATCAAATCAAAAAAATTCTGAAGTTTCGGAAATCAAGGCTGAAAAAAACAACAATTACCAAGGCAATTATCGGAGCGATGACAGAAATAGAAATAGGAACAATAGGAACAATAAGAACGAAAATAGGAACGAAAATAGGAACGAAAATAGGAACGAAAATAAGAACGAAAATAAGAACGAAAATTATCGGGGTAAAAATAATCCACAGAGACAGCGCTGGGAGGGTCCGAACGGAATGGCCAGAAATAATGATAACCGAGGTCAGTCTGTAATACCCCAAAATGATACACCTAGCCAAAAGGTGGATCTAAGCGGTGATTCTCTTTGGAAAGAAAGTCCTGAGATTAAAAAGTCTGATTTGACCGTCAAGAGTTCGAAATCAGTCTTACCGGCTCTTGAATCCATTGCCATAAGACCGGAAGCGGGTGAAAAACCTGAAAAAATTGATCACAAGATTTCCAAAGATATGCCCTCTTTTGAAATCGAAGTCAAAAAATCCTTGAAGACAAAAAATAAGAGCAGCAGTCAGAAAATCGTATCTGGCAAAGTGGCACTGGGCAAAGAAAAAATCAGCATTCCTTCAAAAACACAATTGAAAACAATTAATAAATCAAATCCTGTGGCCAAGGCTCCAAAAAACCTGAAGCTACCTCCCGCTAAGAGCAAGCCGAAAGCGGCAAAGACTAAATGAAACGTTTTATTGAGGGGTCTCCATTACCGGAAAGTAACGTTCGATTCCTTTTGGTTTGAGCTTGTTTTCGGCAAAGGCCAATGCTTCACTGCGGCTGGAAAATCCAGTGATTTTGACCACAAAGGTTTGGCCACCTTCCTTGGCAAGGAGTTTATTGCTGAATCCCTTGTCTTGTAATTCTTTGCTGCGTTTTTCCGCATTTTCGCGAGAGCTATAGGCTCCCAATTGGAGACTGAATTCGCCCTCACTCTTTTCCATTGTTACTATAGACTTAGGTGTAGCATTTTCTTTTCTAGTTCCCGAACTTTTATTGACCTCATTGGTATTTGGCTTCGGGTGAACGGCCTGAGCTAAAGGATGCAGAATCGAAAGTGCTGCCGGCCAATTTTCCCGCAAATATTTCATTTCCAACGAATTGGGGAATTCTTTGGCAAGAGTCACGAGATAAGTCCTTGCCGCCACAGTATCTCTATTCTGTGAGATTTTCCATCCCAGCCATAACAAATGACTTTTCTGATCCGCAGGAGCTGATTTCAAAGCACTATCTAATAGGGAAATTGCCTCAGTATTTTTCTTTAAAACAAGATTGGTTTTTGCGAGACCTTCCCAAGAAAAGGTACGATAAAAATCATCTGATTGGCTTAGGCTCCTCAACTTAGAGTAATACACTTGCGCAGAATCGAGATAGTCTTTGGATTTTTGTTCGCCATAAATCAAGCAGGCCTGTCCCATCCAATACAGGCTTTGATCACGCCAGGGTCCATCGGGGTTACGACTTAAGCCTTTGCGAAACATTGAAATTGAAAGGCCATAGTTTCCTTGCGCATAATACAAAAGACCTAGACGAAAATAAGCTTCCTCACGCTGAGGAAAATCTTGGCTGCCGGGGAGCAGTTTCTTTAAATGACTTTCTACACTTTGACCGTCGCTGCTCAACTTTGCGAGTAAGAGATGGCCGGCTGGATCGGATGGAAATTCTTTCAGGCGTTCTTCAGTTAAGGTAAAAGCAGAATCCAATTCACCTTGCCTGGCGAGTGTTTCAATGTTATCAATCTGAGACCAACTTGGCAGAGTATGGAGAAGGATACAGACAAGGAAACAAAGCCGCTTCATTTTATTCGAGAGGAAAATCGACATTTTCTTTTTGAGCTTGCTCATGACCTCTGGCGAGTCTATCCAGCAATCGCCCATTCTCTTCTTCGGTTTCCCGAAGTCGGCGGCGAAGGCTGCTCATTGTTCGCCAGTCGAAAAAGAAAGCCAGCACGAGACCAATGCAAAAATAAATGAGAAACCATACACCTGCAGGAACAATTGCGATGGCCGCAATAAAATTCAATGGGATTTCTATTTTAAGTGCAGATAAATTGATCAATATAAATAGGGTCGCTGACAGAAGAAATGCTACAAAGACTATTCGCTTAAACAATGCCATAATAAATATCCTTTATACTCTGCCAATTTTAGATTGCAGGTTACGTTGCAGTATTACACTGTACTTCAGCTCGGGATACCTCGCAGTACGGTGCCTTTACGCTCCATTATTTTCACCTTCACCAAACTACCTTTTTCGATTCCTGGGGCACCCGGTACAATCACTTTTTTGAAACAGCTGCTTTTGCCGATCCACTCTCTTTGGCTGCGGGGAGAAAATTCTTCGATTAAAATTTCTTGTTCTGTGCCGACTTTTTCATCCAATTTTTGTTCGGTGATCTGCATTTGCTCAGCGATCATCTGCTCCAGCCGTCCTTGTTTTTCTTCCTCTGTTAAAAGCTCCTTTTCATCAAATGCCGGGGTGCCTTCGCGGGGAGAGTAGGCGAATAGAAAGGCGCTATCAAAACGAATTTTTCGTATCATATCCAGAGTAGCTGCAAAATCTTCTTCTGATTCACCGGGATACCCTGCAATTAAATCAGTGGTAATACCTAGTCCTGGCATTTTTTCTCGAAGTTCTTCTACGATTTCCAGATAGCGTTCAACCGTGTATTGTCGCCGCATTTTTTTCAGAATCGGATTTGAACCCGATTGAAGGGGTAGGTGAACATGGCTGCTAACCTTTTCACACTTTGCCATAGTTGAAATAGTTTCACTATCAAAGTGTCGGGGGTGGGGAGATGTAAAACGAATCCGTTGTAACTCTGGTATTTCATTTAAAGCAATCAGTAAAGAAGCGAAGCTATCCGATGCAGTCCGGTAAGAATTAACGGTTTGCCCAAGTAAACATATTTCCTTGACTCCTTGAGCCACGGCTAATTTTGCTTCCCCCAAAATATCGTCTTTTTCGCGACTTCTCTCCACCCCGCGAACAGTGGGTACGATACAATAGGTACAGCGCTTGTTGCAGCCACGCATAATGGTGATAAGACTCGTTACCGTAGAGCTCAATTTTGCATGAAGCCCTTGGTAATTTTCAAAAGCATCCTGATCTGTTAAAACTGGTGTTTTGTGGTTTTTTTTATCACCAAATTTATCACCTAATAGCAGGTCGGCAATTTTGGTGTAATTATCCGGCCCGGCCACCAAATCCACATGTTCTAATTCCACCGGAATTTTTTCACCGTGATTCTGGGCCATGCAACCCACTACCGCAATTTTTATCTCTGGGTTTAACCGCTTAAAGTGCCGCATACTGGCGATGCGAGCGTAGGCTCGGTCTTCTGCGCCACCCCGAATAGAACAGGTGTTTACAATGACTACATCAGCCTTTCCCATTTCCGAAGCTTCAGTTAATCCCTTGTCCTCCAGAATTTTTGCAATCAGGTTTGAATCATATACATTCATCTGACAACCAAAGGTAGCCAAGTGGTAAGACCGTGATTTCACTAGATACTCCCCTTAGCAGCGCTCAAATACTGGAGTATATCACTAAAGGTGCCAAGCCATTGTTCTGGACGATACTTTTGAAGTGTTTCTCTAGAACTGAAACCATAATCCACTGCCCAGAATTGGGTACCTGCCGCCCGAGCGGCTTCGGCATCGGGCACACCATCACCAATGACTACAGTTTCACTAGCCAGCACTGAAAGCGACTCAAGCAGCCAGAGTGTTCCATTGGGTGAGGGCTTTCTCTCAGGGCCTGAATCTCCGGCTAACATGGCTTTAAATGATCGTTCCATTCCCAGTTCTACCAAAATTCTCTGGGTAGGGTCTACGGGCTTGTTGGTATGCAAGGCTAATTTATATTCGAGCTGTTCAAGTTCCTTTAATGTATCTCTCACTCCCGGATAGGCCAGGGTATTCTCAGTACAGTGGTCGCGATAATAATTGAGAAAAATTCGATATACTTCATCGGCCAGGGGCCCATCGGCTGGCTGTCCGCTTTGTCGCAAACAGTCTTCCACTAGTCTCTTGGCACCGTTTCCGATATTGGCACTGACCTCTGAAAGACTTAGACCGGGCACTCCCTTTGCCAAAAGGGCATAATTGATGGCAAGATGCAGATCATGCCGGCTATCCACCAGCGTGCCATCAAGATCGAAAATCAGGGCTTTAAGAGTCATAAGAGAGTCATAGTAAAGAACTTGGAAACACAGCAAAGGTAATATTTACACAGGGGACTCAGCCTTAGAAGGAGGCAAGTCAATTTTCTATTATTTAGGGAAATGGCCAAGCACATTAGTCCTCAAGAACTCCAAAAAAAACTCGGTAATGTCCAGGTCAGCGGTGGGCTCTGTAGCTATAATCTGGCCTACTGTGAAAAATTGGCTCCTTTGATCAATGAGATCAATGATTTAAAAGCAGAGCGCAATGCCATCATTTTAGCCCATACATACGTCAAACCAGAAATTGTGTATGGGGTGGCTGATTTTACGGGTGATTCTTACGGACTTAGCAAAGACGCCCAAAGGGCAAAGGCCGACGTGATTGTTTTTGCCGCAGTCCGCTTTATGGGCGAAACGGCAAAAATTTTAAACCCAGGCAAAGAAGTATTGATTCCCAGTGAATTCAACGGCTGCACTCTGGCAGACTCCATTCGTGGCGAAGATGTGATGAAACTTCGTGAACGCTACCCTCAGCATACTTTTATGTGTTACATTAATACTTCTGCCGAAGTGAAGGCGCATTGTGATGTATGTGTCACTTCTTCAAATGTATACACTATTGCTGAAAAAATCCCCAACGATAAAATATTCTTTTTGCCTGACAAACTGATGGGCAAAAATCTTCAAAACGAACTGCTGCGTCGGGGAGTGCACAAAGAGATACTCTTTTCAGAGGGCAGCTGTTATGTTCATGAGCAATATGACCCCGATATGATTGAAAATCTTCGCCTCCGGTATCCGGGCTTATTGGTGGTCAGCCATCCTGAATGCAGTCCCGGAATAATTGAAAAAAGTGATTATATCGGCAGTACCTCGACCATGATTGAATACGTCAAAGAATCTCCCTCCAGCCATTTTTTGATGCTAACAGAATGCGGTCTTACCTCCAGACTTCAGGTAGAAATGCCGGGAAAAACATTTGTTGGCAGTTGTACCCAATGCCGCTACATGAAATCAAATACTTTGGAAGGAATTCGCGATGTTTTGCGGTCTCCGAAGCCCCAGGATAAGGTTGAAATAGCACCTGAGTTGATTCACAAAGCGCGACGATGCATTGATGCGATGTTTCACTATGTTGAAAGCCCCGCAACGAGCATTGCGCATGGATCTTAAGGCTCGGCGATGAAGAAATCTCCACTGCGTATCCATGGTTTGGGTTGTGGCTTAGGTGATGTCATATTCGGAAACATCTCCTTTAATTCCCCCGGCGCCGGCAAATACATGGCAACATCTTCGACGGCTCTGGGTTTTCGCCCTGGAGCTCTAGTTTTTCTCGAAGATCTTTTAAGCCTCAGTGTTACAGATTCAAAGTCCATGTTAACAGAAATAACCGGTGGTTGTGAAATTGATGCATTTAATGTTGGTGGCCCAGCCCTGGTGAGCCTGGTACTTTCCAGTCAACTATTGACTGCTTTCGGAGTCGATGTCAAATATTTTGGTCTTAGCGGGGATGATGCAATCGCTGATAACATTCGCGAAATACTTTCTAAAACCCCCTTGCATCTAAATGCTTATCAGAAAGTAAGTGGAAGAAGCCCCAGCACCTATGTACTGAGCGACCCCAGTTGGAATAATGGCCATGGTGAACGCAGTTTTATCAATGATTTAGGGGTCTGTGCAGAATTTGATGCTACAGAAATTCCCGAAGGGTTTTTTGATGCTACGCTCTGTCTTTTTGGAGGCACTGCTCTGCTTCCAAAAATTCATGAGAATCTCGAAACCTTATTAAAAAAGGCCCGAGAAAAAGGGGCTATTACAGTCGTGGGAACGGTTTACGATTTCATTGCAGAAAAAAAGAATCCTAAGCAGGGCTGGGGTTTGGGGCCAGAGCATCCCTATCCATTTATTGATCTATTGATCTGTGATCGAGAAGAAGCATTAAAAATTTCTGCTACAACCGATATCGAAGCTGCCAGTGGCTGGTTTTTACAACAAGGATGCCTCGCTGTCGTTGTAACACAAGGGCCAGAGGCTGTGTATTTTTGTTCTGAAGGCGGTCCTTTTGGCCAATGTGCTGGTTTGGTTGAACCTCCTGAGGCCCTGAAATTTCGGATCAGAAACCGGAGTGAGAACCCTGGTGATACAACCGGGGCTGGTGATAATTTTCTTGGTGCTCTAAGCGCTAATCTTATGATGCAGCTCTTGGATGGGCGATACGAGCTAAATAATTCAGCCCAAGTCGATAGGGAACAGTTTCATATGAATCCTCTTAGTTTGGGTGAGGCTGTGCGTTTTGCCTCAGTAGCTGGAGCACTGGCATGTATACAGTATGGCGGTACACACATTGAAGTCAGACCGGGAGAAAGACTAGAAGAAATTCGTGCCTTTGTCGGCTAACCAAGAACCGATAGACACTTTCATCAATTTTCCATGAAAAACTCCAATCGTCTTTTTTTTGTGCTAAACGCTCTGGTATCCACTTCAGCACTTGTATTTCTCTTTTGGCTGATCTATGTGAGGCAGTCACAGGGTTCGTTGTCTCCCCTCATTTTGGCTCTTCCGGGAATCAATGCCTGCATGAACGCCAGCAGTGCTACAGCACTATTGATAGGGCGTTGGCGTATAGCAAAGGATGATATTCGTGGCCACAAATTCTTCATGCTCATAGCCCTCAGTTTTTCCATCATTTTTCTGATTGGATACATTTTCTATCATCAGTCTCATGGAGACACTAAATTTTTAGGCACTGGCTGGGTACGACCCGTTTATTTCAGCTTGCTGATTAGCCATATTCTGCTCTCCATGGCTGTTTTACCCCTGGTTTTTACGACGGTATATTTTGCCATCCGCGGTCAGTTTGAAATCCATCGCCGCTGGGCACGAGTCACCTTTCCAATCTGGTTGTATGTATCTGTAACGGGTGTGGTGATTTATTTTTTCTTGAGAAGTTTTTCCTGATTTTAAAAAGATGAGGAACAGTAGGGATTTTCACTTGTATGGCTAATCAATCATCTTCTCCATTTGTTTTTGTTTACAATCCGGTCTTGAATTATTTGGCAAAATTTCTGGTGGTATTGACCCTGTTTTTACTTTTCGCCGGGGCAATGGTCACCAGCACAAATTCTGGTTTATCTGTTCCTGATTGGCCGAGCACTTATAACTACAATATGTTTCTTTTTCCTCCCTCGATGATGGTTGGCGGAATTTTTTATGAACACGGCCATCGACTGATTGCTTCTTTTACAGGGCTCGTAACACTTCTTCTTTCCGCTTCTCTTTTTTCAGCAGGTCGGGTTTCTGGATTGCGTTTTCTAGGGCCTGTGGAACCGCGACTTTGGGTGCGCATGTTAGGTTTGGCAGCAGTGGTTTTGGTCATTTTACAAGGGATACTCGGCGGTTTAACTGTCCTGTATAAGTTACCGATGTTTATATCCGTGGCTCACGGAGCGAGTGCCGAACTTTTTTTGTTACTGATAACACTGATTGCTTTTGTAACCTCTCCGATTTGGGCCGCATTGACCCAAATATCATTTTCTGACTTGCATTTGCTACGTCTGCGTATCTCTTTAATGTGGAGCCTACTTTTTTGTATCGGTATTTTTTTTCAGATTTTAGCCGGCGCTGTCTTGCGCCATAGTGCTTTGGGCTTGGCGATCCCCACCTTTCCTTTTGCCTTTGGCCATTGGCTTCCTCCCTTTTGGAATTTTGGTATTTGGCTACACTTTATGCACAGTCGCGTAGGGGCGACCTTTCTACTTTTGCTCGGGCTGGGACTTGCTCTACGATTGCGCGTTTATCACGCAAACATTCCAGCAACGCCGCTTCACTCCCTAGTCCTGCCACTCTTGTTAATTCTTCAAATCTTTTTGGGCATGCTAACCATTTGGACGGGGAAATTGCCTATACCCACCTCTTTTCATGTTATCTTCGGTGCCTTGACCTTCTTATTTAGTTTTACAACTTTCCTCGCACTTGCACGAAGTCTACATTCAGCAAGGTAACGCTCATTGTGTTGGATTGAGCTTGACGAATAAGGTGGCATGCTAAATTTGAAAGTGAAGAATAAATTTTCCAGTGTCATCGAACTGATGAAACTGCGAATGGTATCTCAGATTCTAATCACGGCATTGGTTGGGTACTATTTCGGGCTCATCGGAGATATGGATACAAGAGTTCTCCTCGCCTTATTGCTGGGCACAGGATTTTTGGCTGCCGCAGCTTTTGCTTATAACCAGGGAATTGAAAAGTTCGTTGATGCCAAAATGAAGCGAACTCAGAATCGACCCGTACCAACGGAACGGGTCGGTCGGATTGAAGCTTTAATATATGGAACTGTTTGGACGCTTTCGGGTACTGTAATTCTCTGGATTTACGCCAATCCTCTAACTGCTTGGCTTGGTTTAGCGACAGTTGCTTTGTACGCAGCCGTTTATACGCCTATGAAACGTTATTCCAGTTTAAATACTCTGGTGGGCGCTATTCCAGGGGCAATTCCTCCTCTGATGGGATGGGTCGCAGCAAGAGGATCGATTGGGATGGGTGGAATGATGCTTTTCGCAATTCTTTTTTTCTGGCAAATGCCTCATTTTCTTGCCCTTGCGCTTATGTACAAACAGGATTACAGCAATGGCGGATTTAAAATGCTCAGCGTCACCGATCCGACAGGACAAGCTTGTTTCAACCATATTATTTTAAATACCATTGCTCTTTTGCTGGCTAGTATGCTTCCCTTCTTTTTGGGTTATGCTGGGATTTGGTATGGAATGACAGCTGTTATTATGGGTCTCCTGTTTTTATGGGCAGGTATCCGCTTATATCGGAGTCAATCGGTGGCGGCAGCCCGTTCACTTTTCTTTTTCTCCTTGGCCTATCTGCCCATCTTGTTGATTGCCATTGCCTTAAACAGAGAACTGACAACTGCTTAAGCTCATACTTATACGTTGAAGTTGAATTTTTTGAAAATAGTATGTTACAATAGCGCCATCTAATGAATAGCTTCGACGTCATAAGAAAAAACCAGCCTATCGATATATCCCTTCGAATTGAAAAAATACGGTTTAAGCTTTCAGAATTTAATTGCCATCTTTACATGGATTAGTTATTCTTAATCACGGAAAAATCGAATGTTTCTCCTTTCCTCTGCTGATTATTTTTTCGTGTACCATGCGTCTATTCCATGTGTCTATTGCCTCCAAGGGAGATGATTTGAATGGTATTTCCTAAGTGGACAAATCGGGTCCCACTCATCCTGGTTCTCGGTTTTCTCTCAAGTTTTGTTCTCGTGATATTCGTGTTTTGGTATTGGTTCTCTCCAAAGCATCTCGACGTCGGCTATCAACCCGTGCAGCCAATTGCCTACAGCCATCAATTACATGCTGGTGAAATGGGAATCGATTGTCGTTATTGTCATTCCTATGTGGAACATTCAGCCGTTGCCGGTGTGCCTCCCACAGAGACCTGCATGAACTGCCACTCCCACATTAAGACTGAATCGCCTGAAATCGTAAAACTCCGAAACTATCACAATGAGGGGAAACCCGTTCCTTGGGTTCGTGTACATAAGTTGCCTGACTATGCCTATTTCGACCACAGCGCCCATGTTAATAAGGGAGTAAGTTGCGTCTCCTGCCATGGGCGTGTTGATAAAATGGAAAGAGTACGACAAGTTGAACCCCTAAGTATGTCTTGGTGCTTGGATTGTCATCGCGCTCCGGATAAAAATATTCGCGAT
>JBBQAD010000329.1:0-4656 GCA_038315885.1 Fibrobacteria bacterium
AATTGTGAATATCGCCTCTTTCAACGACCAGATGATGCAGTCAATCGGGGCCAGGATAGAATTGCAGAAAAGGAGCTTTGTGAACAGGATGTATTCATTTCCAATTTTCATCCTTTGACTGCAATGGATGCTAAAAGTTTAATAGAAAATACCATTGAGTTTCAAAAGTTCAAAATTCCTGTGCGTCGATTGATTCGCTATGCATCCAAAATGCCTGAAGGCAAGTTTTTTGTTTGTTCTGCTGTTCCTCGAATGGTAGATGGGAAGCCCAGTAAAAATCCCCGATATTTGCAAAATCGGCCCGATATGGTTGACCCACTAGTTGGATATGTATCAGAAATTGGAACGCGACTAAAACGCAGAATTCCCGCCCACAAGGCGGTATACAATCCTGTCAACGCAGTCTTAATTGGACGACGAAACAATCCGCCTGACAGGGCAGCGGGCATTAAACCGCTGGCTGTATACAGTCCCTTGCACATGCAAGAGTTACCCGAATTGTTTATGGACTTTATGTCAAGTTTGTCGGGCAAATCGCCGAGCACCACCGGGGCTGGTTCTGAGGGGGCTTTAACAAAGGGACCTTTTAATGCTCTGCGGGCTGCGGCTGATTTAAATAATGCTTTTGTCTCCTATGTGTTAACTGGCCTCGAAGTTTTTTCCACTCCCGCGGGTCACATCGGACATCGCTATCATGTGGAACATGACTTAAGTCTCTTGATGCCTGAATTGTGGGCCAGACTAAGTCCCGAAGAACGTCAAGCCCAGAAGCTCATTCGAGAAGGCTGTCTTGAAAAAATTGAAGACTTCGAATTTGAAGGGAAAAAAATATTAGCCAGTAGGTTGGGATACCGTATCAATAAAAAATTTCTGCACCACTATATGGGACGCCTATTTATTAGTCCTACGGTGGTTTTTCCCGATGATATGCTCCAGCCTGAGCTCCAGGGACTCGATGATTTTGTCGACGGAATTGAGCACATTACTCAATCTCACAAAAAAATTGCGCTTTCCTACCAGGCCGATGGAACCGCCGACGAATTGTGTCCACCCTTACAGGCTCTAGTAGAAATTATGGCCAAGGGTCAATGGAAAAACATGGAAGCCGACAACCCGGGCTTCCGTCGACTTTTTACCCGAGAAAATTTGCTCTCGAGCGACTGGTATTTCCAACGCTTGCAGATGAAGAATCGGAGAGATATCGAATTGTGGCAGAGACATGAACGCTATCTTGAACGCTTTATCTCTAAGCCCTATAATCAAGAGAAGGCTCAAACTCTGGATCTATCCGGTAAAATGAATTTAGTCAAAGAGAAAATCAGCGAATTAAGCGGAGCTGAAAATCTAGATTCACTGGTTGGAACTTTGGGAGCCGATATTCTAAGCACAAGTATTTAGACATAATATCTCCAATAAGTCGATGGACAAAGTTTAAGTGGGGCCAAAGTCAGACTTAGGTCAGACGGGCCCTTGATAGACTTTTCACTGTACTAGCTGAACAGGAATGTTCGCTGGTTACACCTGTTAAGTGTTACAGAGGCCCTCACCTTCACTTTATTTTTGTTGTTATTCTCCAGTCAGAAAGAGGATCGATGGAAGCCAGTTCACGCCGAAATTTTATCAGCAAGGGAAGCAGCCTGGCTGCCCTTAGCAGCCTTGGACTTTTAGCGGCTTGTAAGAAACCTGGAGAGGCAGCGGGCAGTGAGAAATCAGGCGAGCCTCAAGGTGTAGATAAAGCCGCTAGCAGCAAAAAGAAGTTTCAATGGAAGTTGGTGACCACATGGCCTCCCCATTTTCCAGTGATGGGTGAAGGTGTTGAGCGCTTAGCGCAACGTATCAACGAATTGTCTTCAGGGCAGCTCAAAATACAGGTTTATGGTGGGGGAGAACTCGTCCCCGCTATGGAAACATTTGATGCAGTCAGCCGGGGCTCTGTTGAGATGGGGCATAGCTCCTCGTACTACTGGATTGGAAAAACTCCAGCATCAGTTTTCTTTACCACCGTTCCCTTTGGAATGAGTGCTCAACAAATGAATTCTTGGTTGATTTCGGGTGGTGGTCTGGAACTGTGGGAGGAGTTATACAGTATCTTCAACTTAATACCGATTCCTTGCGGAAATACTGGTATGCAAATGGGCGGTTGGTTCAATCGGGAAATCCGCAGTGTAACAGACTTTAACGGCTTAAAAATGCGCATGCCCGGACTGGGGGGAAAGGTTATTTCAAAATTGGGAGCCACTGCGATATTATCACCAGCCAGTGAGATATACACCAATTTAGAACGAGGTGTACTGGATGCTGCCGAATGGGTAGGACCTTTTCATGACTACACCATGGGCTTTCCAAAAATTGCTAAATATTATTACTACCCTGGTTGGCATGAACCTGGTCCGACTTTGGAATTAACTATTAATAAAGAAAAATGGACCGAATTACCCGATCAATTAAAGGCTGTTGTGCGTTGTTCTGCTGCGGAGGTTAACGCTTGGATGCTATCTCGCTTTGAACATGAGAACTTTAAATTTTTACAGAAAATTCGAGAAGAAGGAAAAGTTCAGGTTTTACCCTTTCCTAAAGATGTAATCGATAGACTAAGGGAAGTCTCTAGTCAGGTTATGGAAGAATTCGTGGCAGCTGATCCTTTTGCCAAAAAAGTTTACGAGAGTTACAAATCCTTCCAGACTAACATTATGCAATGGGATACGATTGGAGAATTGGCCTACTTTAAGCCATAGACAGGTATTAATCTCCAAAATGAGCCGGCAGCCAAAGACTGAGTTGAGGAAACTTAATCAGGCAGACCAATACAATCAATTGTAACAGAACAAAGGGAATCACTCCCTTATAGATATGCTTTGTTTTTACTTCGGGTGGGGCTACACCTTTCAAGTAAAAGAGTGCAAAGCCAAAGGGAGGGGTTAGAAACGAAGTTTGCAGATTTACGGCGGCCAAAATTCCAAACCACAATAGGTCAACACCCATTCGATGAAGCAGGGGCGCAATAACCGGTACCAGGATAAAAATGATTTCAATGAAATCAATAAAAAACCCGGCGATAAACATCACCAACATTGATACGGCTAAGAGTGTTCCGGGGCTGACGTCGGCTTCCACAATCCAGCTCGAAAGTTGTAAATCACCTCCCAAGCCACGAAAGACCAAAGTGAAGGCCGTAGCTCCCAACAGAATGCTGAAGACCATGCTTGTCAAATGAGTGGTTTCATCCATCACTTGTTTTAGCACTGCTAAGGAAAATTTCTTGCGAAGCATTGTTAATATCAAGGCGCCCAAGGCACCGACTCCCGCAGCCTCGGTTGGTGATGCGATACCAAAGAAAATGGAACCCAATACAGAAAGCATCAGTAACATGGGAGCGAGAAAAGCATGCAATACCCGCCTCCAAAACCCAGATTCCCTGAATTGTTTTAATTCTTCGACGGGCATTGCGGGAAGGGAAAGCGGCTTGAAGAAAGCCAAAATCAAGATCCAGAGCAAGTAAGCACCTATCAAAATCATTCCGGGGATGAGCGCTCCCACAAACATATCACCTACGGGAACATTCAACATGCTTCCTAGAAGAACAAGAGCGACCGAGGGGGGAATTATCTGGCCCAAGGTACCTGCGGCCGCAATGGTGCCGGTGGCAACCGGAATGGAATAACCCCGTTTTAACATGGTGGGTAAGCTTAAAAGACCCATTGTAACAACCGTGGCGCCTACAATTCCGGTGGAGGCTGCCAGCAGTGCACCTACAACAATTACAGAGAGGGCGATCCCCCCCCGGAATTTTCCAAAGAGTAGGCCCATGGTGTCTAAGAGTTCTTCTGCCACCCCTGATTTTTCGAGCATGACCCCCATAAAGACAAAGAGAGGTACAGCTAAAAGCACATAATTGGTCATGATTCCCCAGATACGCAAGGGTAACAGATCAAATAATTGGCTTCCCATTCCAATGTATCCAAAGACTATCGCCACTCCGCCTAGGGTATAAGCAACCGGAAAACCCAAGAGCAGGCAGACAAACAAGGCAAAGAACATGCTGAGGCTAAGCATGCTGTATCTCACTGTCTTTTTTCTGAAGAACAGTTCGCAATGAACTGACTATTAAGCTAAGCCCTTGTAAAAACAAAGCAATAAAGCTTAGGGGAATACAGGATTTAAGCAAATATCGAAAAGGAAGGCCACCGGGATCGGGGGATGATTCAAGGATATGATAGGAATCGTAAACATATGGAAAGGATGTCACGATAATCAAGATTGAAAAGGGAATTAAAAAAATTATAGACCCTAGCAGATTAATCCAGGCTTTTCCACGCTTGCTAAACAGTTGATATAGAACATCGACACGAACATGTTTGTCTTTTTGAAGTGTGTAGCCACTTGCCAACAGAAATAGGGCGGCGAAAAGGTGCCATTGTAGCTCTTGAACTGCTACACTGGAGCTATTCAAAAGATAACGCGTGCCGACATCTAGGCAGACCAATAAAACCAGTACTAGACTGAACCAACGAATGCCTTTACCGATGTATTCATTGAACAGATCGAAATATTTTGCAATTCTTCGCAAAATTTCCACGATTGCCTGCCTAAAACCTGATATTCGTTTTTAATAAAAAAAGCTGACCCGGTGGGTTCGGATCAGCTTGAACAAAGACG
>JBBQAD010000152.1:0-8138 GCA_038315885.1 Fibrobacteria bacterium
GCTCGATTTACTTCTCCCAATTGGAGAGAGGTAAATTGAAGGGTTTGTTGCCAGGCAGGATTCAGACCCACCACTACCACTTTCATCGCTATTCCCTAGGGCTTCTGCTACTGGAGGTCTTAAGTTGATTTTTCTTTTACCAGCACTTCTGAAAAGAAAGAGACCTTGTTGCGTCCATTTTCTTTAGAGTAATACATGGCTTTATCAGAATTATCGATCAGGTCTTGCTTAGTCGCCGCATCACCCGGGAAGGTAGCACTCCCGATACTGACCGTTACCTGGAGCACTTGATTTTCATTTTTAACGGTCATTGTTTCAATGGCAGAACGTATGCGTTCGGCTAGAAAACGGGATTGCTGTTCATCAGCCTGCATCAGAAGAACAACAAACTCTTCACCACCATAACGGGCACAAAAATCAGTGCTGCGAATGGCACCCTGTAAGGCTTTGGCCACCATTTTGAGTACTAAATCACCCACAGAATGGCCATAGGTGTCATTGAATTTCTTGAAATGATCGATATCCATTAGAAGAAGGGTTAAGGCAGTAGAGTATCGTTTAGCCCGTTCCATTTCCAAGGTCAAAACATCTTGGAATTTTCGATGGTTCGCGATTCCAGTCAATCCATCAATGGTCGCGAGTTTTTCCATCTCATCATACATTCGCGCCTTGGTGAGGGCAGTTGATACATTGGCCATAATGGTTTTAAGTAGGCGCAGCTCAGTCTGCGAATAGACTCCGTTTTTGTTGGATTCTACTCCCACTACAGCTAAGACCGCCTGGCGGTCATCGTGGATTGGAGCGATTAAAATATCCTGGGGCCGGTTGTCCAGATCGGCTTCTTCGCCAAAACGTACATAGCGTTCTTCTGCGCGAAAACCTTGTACTAACATTTCGCGACGGTTGCGAAAGACACTACCGTATAGGCTGCGACGATTGTGTATATCGAATTCCTGGCCGACCTTTAAGGCAGTGGAATCACCGATGATGTTCCAAATATTTCCCCTTCTCGAAGAAGCGTTATACACACAGATAACTAGACGGTCATGTTGAAATATTTTCATCAAAGATTCAGTTAAAACTTCGATTACATCTTCGGGTTTTAAAACTTCTGATAATTTTTTTGAAATCTCATATTGGGTATCAGCCCAAGCAGCTTGCTTGTTAAGCTGATGGGTCATGCGGGCATTGGTTATCATGGCCGAAGCTATTTGTGTAAAACGGTTAAGCAGTTCTTTATGCTCATCGGTAAAAGCACGTACTCTGTCAGAATCCACCACCAAAAGTCCCAAGAGACGTTTGCTCTGAGTATCTATGATGCGCTGTATCATGACCGAGTTGATATTTTCTGGAGTTTTGTAATACTCGAGTTGATCGGGATAATTGGCCAGGCTGCCTGTGATAAATCCGCCTGGTTTATTAACTGCGCCTCCTACTATTCCTTTGTTAAACTCGATTACACAGTCATTGTCAAATTCTTTGCTACGAGTGACCACCGAATTGATTATTAGCTTGTCACCCATCTCAGTGGCCAAGAGCCCCAGTGATGTATAGGCCTTAAAGTTTCGACTCATGAAGTAAACAACGGTATTCAAGATACCCTTCATATTTTCAAGGGTCTGGGCTTCTTGTTTTTCAAGATAACTACGGGTAAAGAATTGGGTTGCTGTAGGGTCTTCATCTTCTGGTTTATTCTGCACAATAACAGAGGACTGGGCAGCGGCCGGCAAGGGTGCCGTTGCCTCACCAGCTTGTTTCTTTTGATTCTGAGTGTTCAGATTAGCTGATGGATCATTTGCAAAGCTTCCAGGAGTAACACTTGTACCATTTTGTCTGAATCCCATCATGATAAACTGCAACAGCACGATTCCGCCAAAGGGTATCAGATGTGAAAAAAGGTATTCAGTATTGATTTGCTCAGATTCAACCCGAGCTCCCGGCAAAATCCCTAAACTAGTATTGGCTAAAAAACTGAATTCAATTAGTATCAATAGGCCCATTGCGGCGAGAGAATGCAGGGGATGAGCTAATAATCCGCTGAGGCATACTGCTAAAGCCAATATGCCAAGATTATAGCGGTAGTCCAGGCCGCCACTTAAGCTGGCAAAGACTATGGCGAGAGTATAAAGCAGCAAAACTTTGGCAATATTGTCTAAACGATACATACCCAGAGTGGAGCGGGTTGCCATATTAGTGACGAGGCCGATTAGGGCCAAGGCAGCAACAAAAACAAATTCATACCAATCCTGCAACAGGGGCGGCAGATAATGGAAGCACGCAAACTGAACTAAGACTAAAATTAAGCCTAGAAAAATCACAAGATTGTTCGCCAATCCTTTTTCCCTAAAATGATGACAAAGAAATTATAGTTCGAGTTCTGGTGCACGAAAAGTTTTATTATTGAAGAATTCAACAGGTTATACAATTGCCGCTCGAAAAGTTAGCTGGCCGTTGGCCGTATAAGATTATCAACTTATTCTCGGAAGCTTTCCAGATGAAACTTCTGTTTTGGAAGGCCAAGCCTTTCATTGCACCAAGTCCGTCTGGATGGATTGGTCAATTCTTACTTGACTCACAGAGAATTCTAATTGTTCTTCCTCAAGAATTTGATCAACTCCTAACGGCCCTTCCTGTGCTTTTTTCATTTAAAAGGTCCTTGCGCAGTGTTAGCTGGCTTTATGTCGTTGAATCAAAGCATATCGAATTGTTGGCAGGCTTGTTACCGGAGACGAGTGTAATTGGTTATAAAGATGGAGAACTGCTCTGGAAATCTGAACCTTGGATGAAACTGCAGACCCAGCTGCAAAATTTTAATCCTCAAATAAGCATCGATTTTTCAAGTAAACCTTTAAAGCGGCTCGCTTACCTTCAGTTGATCAGTGGCTCTGCTCTGCGAATCAGCCTTTGCCGTGAGAATGAATGGCCCTTTTCCAATATTATCCTGCGCCCAGAGGGAAATTCGAATTGGCTTTCTCATTTTAGCCTGAGTGCGCAGCTTTGGAATCTTAGCCAGCAAAGCATTTCGGTCACCAAGTTAAGCCTCGGTGTCAATCCCGACACCCAACAGGCTCTGGATGAACATCTTAAACAAAAAGGTTTGAAGGCAAAAGGCTTTAGTTTGTTGCTTTGGCATAGTCCAAAAAGTTCGGCACAGCTGGACTTACTCAAAAATATGCATCAAAGCCATCACAAAAGTAACAGCTCATCCAATCCAAACAAAAAGCCAAATGGTCATGGCGAAAAAAAAATTAGGCAAAGCATCGCCATTCTTGCAGCACCTCGAGAAGGCAACTTACCCGAAGAACTTTTGGATTCTCCAGACTATGTCATTTTTAGACCACGCAAATTCAGTCAAATTTTAGGTGTGCTTCAAAGTGCAGCCCAAATCTACAGTTTTGGAGGTTGGGCCTTGCACTTGGCCGCCTTAACAGACAGTCCCGTCTTGGCTTTATTGCTGAAAGATGAACAGGAGCAGAACACAAGCTGGTTAAATACCAATTTGAAAATTCAAATCTTGGACACTTTAGAAGACTGTAAGTCCATTGATTTAAATGGCTTACACAATGACTCTCAACTTGAAAGTTCAGAAGTCAAAAGTTAGGCAAAGAAAGCACTAAATTGAGTTTAAGATATATCACTTAACTTCAATTTTACCAATAACTTACGAGCTATAAATATTGTCTCAATTCCTTGATTTCTCCCAGCTTTTTCACCAGCTTTTTAAGCTCAGCAACTTTATCTTTTTTTACCACCAGCACCACGTCACCGTGCTTGACCACTAATAAGTCTTCGAGTCCATAGGTTGCAATTAAACCTTCGGTGGAGAAAATTGTACAAGCTTTTGAATTGAGGTCGACCCAAGTTCCAACGCTGCGGTTATTCCCTTTACCAAGCGCAAGTCTCCTATCCAAGGCTGCCCAGGAGCCGATGTCGTCCCAGGCTATTTTTGGAACAACGACCCGAATGAAGTCGGCATTCTCAAGGATCCCCACATCCACGGAAACTGATTCCAATTTTTGGTAAATCATTACCAATTGGCCTCTTAAGACGTCTTCTTTAGAACTTAGTTTGCCATATTTTTCAAAAGCGCTTACCATTTTCGGCAGGCTTTTTTGATATTCTTTCCAGAGCGTATCGACCCGCCAGACAAACATTCCGCTATTCCAAAAAAATCGACCTGAGTCTAGATAACTTTTTGCGGTTTCAGAATCCGGTTTTTCATGGAATCGTTTCGCTACATAGGTCTTTAAACGGGATTCTAATTTGTGTTTGCCTTCAGCCTCTATGTAGCCATAACCTATTTCAGGTCGATTTGGTTTGATGCCCAAAGTGACCAGTTCTTTACCCTCTACGGCTATTTTTGCTGCCACTTCAATTGCCCGTTTAAATTCACTTTTAGGCTGGATGGCATGATCGGCCGTTAGCACAAGCATGACCCCTTTAGGGTCCAATTGGCTAATCAGTCGGGTTGCTAATGCTATGGCTGCTGCGGTATTTCGGCCCTCCGGTTCTGCTATAAGATTGATTCCTTTTTGCTTTCCGAGGAGCCTTCTCGCAGGACCAAGCAAATTTTGACTTAGAATGATGAAAATAGGTCCAAGTGTTTCAAGAGCCTGTATGAGCTCGAGACTGTCTTCCATCATGGTTTTATCGCTTACCAGGGGAAGAAATTGCTTGGGATGATGTTGGTTGCTATAGGGCCAAAACCGTTCGCCTTTGCCGCCAGCTAAAATTACAGGGAAAATTTTAATTGAGTTAGAGTCTTTTTTCATAAGTCCTTTATTTTATTAAGATTAGAACATTATCATAAGGTGATTCTGAGCTCTTTTTTGCTATGGCCCCTGTCAATTTCGACTGATTTTCTAAGGCCTGCACTTTGTCCTTTTTCAGGTAGCGCTTCTGCTTGGATTGTATTATTATAAAACAAGGTACTTTGTCTCTTTGACAGATTGGAACCATGAAATCAACAGCATTTGCAAGAATGGGCAGCCGTCCCTCTCGATTGCGAGAGTCCCATGTGGATTTGCACATGCACTCTCAGCATTCCGATGGAGCAGATACCGTTAAAGAATTGATTGATCAATGCTGTGACGTTGGTTTAACGGCCATGGCCATCACAGATCATGATAACATTGACGGCTACGAGGATGGCAAGGACTATGCTCACGAAAAGGGCATCGAGTTTATTCCCGGTGTTGAAATTAGCGCGCAGCATGAAGGTCATGATATCCATATTCTAGGCTATTACTTTGACCCAACAAATCTACAGTTAAATGAAACACTCTTCAAATTGCAGAGCCAACGCAAGTTTCGCGCGCGTGAAATCGTAAAGAGACTCAATGAATTAGGCTTGCAGATCAGTTACGAGAGAGTAGAAGAGCTTTCTCAGGATGGAAGCATTGGACGTGCACATATCGCATCTCTACTGATCAAAGAAGAATATGTATCTAGTTTCCGGGAAGCCTTTGACAGATATCTCTCCAATGAAAAACTCGGTGAATTGGATCTGGAAAAACTGGCACCTTCTGAAGCGATTCAACTTATTGTCGATGCGGGCGGAATTCCAGTATTAGCCCATCCTGTTAAAACTAACCGTGACGATCTGATTCCAGCGATGGTTGAAGCGGGTCTTAAAGGCATTGAAGTCTATTGCCATGGCCTAAGTCGATATATTTTTGATCGCTATTGTTCATTAGCCTCCCGATATGACCTATTGCCCACGGGGGGGGGGGACTACCACGGCGGCATCCATGCTCGCTTCGCTTGCCTCGGAAGCGTCAAGGTACCCTACAAAGTTGTCGCGAATATCAAGGCATCTTTAAATTAATTTTAGCAGTTCATTGCTGTTCAACACGCTAATTCGTTTTTTTTCGCTTCAGAGCTAGTCTTCAGACTGGATCTTGTTTTCTAATGGCCAAGATTCCCGCGAAACTAGGTCCCTATGAGTGCCTGGAAATTCTGGGCGAAGGCTCGATGGGCATTGTCTATCTGTGTTACGATCCAGCCCTTGACCGTCGCCTTGTGGTAAAAAAAATGAACGATGAGCTTAGTGGCTCATTGGATTCAATTCAACGTTTCACCCGAGAAGCCCGTTTAGTTGCCGATGCCGATCATCCCAATATCACCCATATTTATGGCTTTTGGAAGGAGAAAGGATCACTTCACATGGCCATGGAATTCGTGGACGGACTTAATTTGCGGCAAATTCTGGACAGGATTCATAAAATTCCCGCTTCCATAGTAACAGTTCTTTTCAGTGAACTTCTACAGGGACTGCGCTCTTTGCATCGATTGGGAATTGTTCATCGGGATATAAAACCTGCTAATATCATGGTCAGTTTTTCTGGTCAAGTGAAGCTCTTGGATTTTGGTGTTGCAAGAGCCCAAGGTGATACTCAATTGACAGCGACCGGTGCCATCATTGGTACTACAGCATATATGTCGCCTGAACAGTGTCAGGGCATGGATGTTTCGGCAGCAAGTGACTTCTTCAGTCTGGCTATTACTCTTTTTGAAGCTTTGTATGGTAAACATCCATTCCGATCTTCAGATCCGGCTGAAACGATCAAGAATATTCTTCACGCCCAAACAGTTAAACTTCCCGTTCCAAAATCTGCTTCCAAGCTACTGAATATTTTGAGATTTTGCCTAAAAAAGAAAGGAATTCAACGACCCCAGCAAGCCTCTGAAATACTAAAACGACTTTGGCCTTTGATATTATTAGCCGATACCCGGCCCATGCTGGAAGAATTCATGACACAGGTCAAATTGGGACGCCCTTATGTATTCCCTACCCCATGGGCTGCGTTTCTCTTACGCATTGTGAAACGTTTAATGTGGGTACTTTTTGGCGTGATTATGGGTGTTTTCATCTCATTTATGTATCTGATATGGCTAGGACAACGACAAGGTCAAGACTGGTTTGATTGGATACATCAGTGGATACCGACATTTTGGGCCTAGCCGCCTATTTGAAGAGCCTTTAACGAATGGAGAATTTTCCATTTGCTCCAAGTGATAGATATTGATCCCCTTTTCGGGAGTTTTCAAAAAAGTCAGAGAAATTTTTTTCCTGCGCAAAGAGTTCTAACTCAGCAGATTGAAATACCACATTAATGGTCAATTCTTTGGAAAATTCATCTATACATTGGCTTTGGTGTAATGCTGAGCCATATTTTCCTGTCGAAAGAAAATGATTTACTTCAAGGGTTTTAGTGGTCTGAATACATTTTTTCAGAGTGTTTAGCGAATAGACCCCTTGGCTTTTTGAAACCCTGAGATAAGAGATTCCCAAGATCAGGGCGGCAACCACAACGCCGAACAAGGCATAGAGACCGTAATGAAATTCGGGTTCAGACGGCTTTAGGGGTAAACTCGACTTACTGCGAGCATCATCTAACATCTCTTTTAACAATTCTTTTCGCCGAGTTGATTTTAAGAGATGTGTCCATACTACCCAGGTTAACAAGAGCAACCAGATTCCCGTATCTAAAATATTGCCAGCAAAGAAGGCGTAAGCGCTGGGAAGCAACAAGGAAAATGCCGCTCCAACGGCACAGATTAACAGTGCAACATAGTACCACAGTCCAAGAGGACGAACGCTGAATATGGTATATTGGCTGGCATCGACTCCGCTCAAGTTTTTATAGCTAGCCAGCATTTTTTCAAGACCTCCGTCGGAGCGGAAGGAAATAAATCGGGTCATCACTACCGCGGTAAACAACATGTAAGCAATGCGAAGTAGATATTGGGTGCTAAGACCCTCAAGCCGATAGCGCTGGCTGTCAATTAGCCAGGAGCATAGGGCTACAGAGACTAAAAGGGTTAGCCACAATAACAGCGACGGAAGCGCAACTGACTCTCGGCGGGAGCCCATGAGAGCATACTAGCATTCTATTGGAGTTAAAAACAAGCTGATTAATTTATGGTCAGCCAATTGTTACATTCGAGGGGTGTCTGAATTTCAAAGCTTTGACCTACTGCTAGGTCTTCTTTTTCTAATCTTTTTTGCGCGTGGGCTGGTACGGGGCTTTGTCCGCAGTTTTGCTGCCTATGCAGCCCTCTTTGTGGGAATTTATTTCGCCTTTCATAGTCCTTCCTTTTTTTCAGCCTTGTTACCCCATTATCGACCCTTTCTC
>JBBQAD010000054.1:0-11032 GCA_038315885.1 Fibrobacteria bacterium
GGTCGCCCTAAGTTTTAGTTCTAAGAGCTGGAATTTTTTTTTGATAGCCGAATGGTAGGATTCCATACTCGGAGTAGCACTGCCTAAAATGATGGGGCAGGACTCGCTTTTAGCCCGGTAGATGGCCGCATCACGGGCATGGTAGCGTGGGGCAGCCTCATTTTGTTTGTAACTATTGTCATGTTCTTCATCGACAATGATGAGTCCGATATTTGCCAGTGGAGCTAAAACAGCTGAGCGGGCGCCTACAAGTACACGAACTTGATTTTTAAGTAAGGCATCCCAAACCTGTTTTTTTTCTTTGCTTGGCAAGTTGCTATGCATTGACAACACTTCGCATTTTAAAAAGCTGCGAAAACGGGTCAAGGTTTGCGGTGTCAGGCCAATTTCGGGGATCAGCACCAGGATATTTTTCCCCATTTTCAAAGCCTGTTCAGCAAGATAGAGATACACCAGGGTTTTTCCGCTGCCTGTTACTCCGTGTAGCAGATAGGTGGTGAATTCACTTAACTGTAATGATACAGAAATAGTCTGAACTGCATTACCTTGTTCCTCGGTTAATTTCAGCACTGTTTCACCTGGCTGAGAAGAGGTCTTTTGCAAAGAATCGCTATCGAGAAGGGAATCTGGTAATTTTTTCTTGCTTTTCCTTTTTGGATTCGGGGTTTTTGCGATTCGTTTTTTTCTGAAGATCAGTTGCTCAGCTGATTTTGGCACACAAGCGCGGTACACTGTGGGTAGTGGGGTGTTATAATACTCCGAAAGCCATCGAAGAAAATCAATCCAAGCCGGGTTACAACGCCTATGTTCGCTATCAAGCTCTAGAATGGCTTTGGTAGCAAAATCCAGCTCAGGTTCTCCCTTGTCGACGACCAGACCCCAAACTTTTCGGGAACGAATGGGTACATAAGCGAGACTGCCAATTTCGATCTCGTATTCAATTGCCTTTTCACCCTTTATCTGAGAATGAGCTGCGGGCAGTTTCTCATGCCTCTCACCTGGTAGTTCTTTTGGCTCTTGAATGGGGTCGTCAAAGAGGGTAGCTGGGCGCGCTTCTTGAAATGCGAGCTTAACTGCATCATATGATGCACTTGTAGGTGCATCATACCAATAGGCCTGAGGTGTTCCACCGGGTATAAGAACTTGGTAACGAAGAGCTGGCATCAATAGGCAAGAATAAAAAAAGGACGCCGCTAAGGCGTCCTGATTTAAAATGATTGAGTGCTAAAGCAGCAATTCCGAACTAAGGCCAAACTAAAGTCGAACCTTAGCCCCTCTATTAGTATCGATAGAGCTCAGGTTTATAGGGACCTTCGCTGGGAATCCCCAAATATTTGGATTGTTTGCTCGAAAGGCTTTCCAACTGAACACCTAATTTTGACAAATGCAGGCGAGCCACCTTTTCATCCAAAATCTTGGGCAGGGTATAGACCTTACCCTTTGCATATTGGATGCCGCTGATATTGGTTTTATCCTGGGCAGCCAGCCAGAGGTCGATTTGCGCGATCACCTGATTTGTGAAACTATTGGACATCACAAAACTGGGGTGTCCGGTAGCGCAACCCAAATTGACCAGTCGTCCTTCGGCCAAAACAATGATACTGCGTCCATCGGGCCAAGTTACTTCATGCACCTGGGGTTTAATTTCCTCCCATTTATGCTTCTTGACCTTGGCAATTTCAATTTCAGAATCAAAATGGCCAATGTTACACACAATCGCCCGATGTTTCATTTTATCCATGTGCTTTTCAGTGATTACATCACAGCATCCGGTGGTGGTAACGAATACATCGCCAATTTCCACGGCCTGATTCATAGGAATAATCTGATAGCCTTCCATAGCGGCTTGTAGAGCGCAGATAGGATCGATTTCAGTAATGATGACGCGGGCTCCTTGACCGCGCATCGCCTGGGCGCAGCCTTTCCCAACGTCGCCGTATCCAGCGATCACAACGATTTTTCCAGCCAGCATCACATCAGTGGCCCGCATGATTCCATCAGGCAAAGAATGGCGGCATCCATACAAATTATCAAACTTGCTTTTCGTTACACTATCGTTCACATTGACGGCGGGAAATAGCAGTTCACCTTTTTGCATCATCTGATAGAGACGATGCACTCCGGTGGTGGTCTCTTCTGAGATTCCGCGAATATTCTTCACGCAGTCCGCAAAAAATCCCGGTCTTTCCTTAATGGCCCGCTTGATCAAGGCATATAGAACAGCCTCTTCTTCATGCTCGGTAGGACCATCGAGAAAACCTGCGTCTTTTTCTGCCTTGGCCCCTAAATGAACGAGTAGCGTGATATCGCCGCCATCATCCAAAATCATGTTGGGCGTACCACCGTCGGCCCACTGTAATACTTTCCAGGAGTAGTCCCAATATTCTTCCAGCGTTTCACCCTTAATTGCGAAAACCGGCGTTCCATTGTCGGCAATGGCAGCTGCGGCATGGTCTTGAGTTGAAAAAATGTTGCAGGAGCACCAACGGATGTCCGCACCCAGAGCTTCCAGAGTTTCAATCAATACGGCAGTTTGAATTGTCATATGCAGTGAGCCGGCAATGCGCGCTCCTTTAAGGGGCTGGGTCGCTTTATACTCATCTCGAATAGAAATTAATCCCGGCATTTCGGTTTCTGCCAGGTCGATTTCTTTGTGCCCGAAATTAGCAAGGGACATATCCCGCACCAAAAAATCCTGTATGGTGCTGTTGGTTTTGGCTATCATACTTAAATCTCCTTTAAATTTTTTGCTCTAGCTTGCTTCTCTTAATTGAGTAACAGCCTAGGCTTTCAATGCTTTGCTTAAGACACTGGCTTTATTGGTATTCTCCCAAGTAAACTCAGGACCCTTGCGTCCAAAATGACCGCCTGCTGCGGTGGCCAGGTAACGAGGTTTCAGGAGATCCAATGCTTTAATAATGCCAGCTGGGCGCAGGTCGAAATTTTCTTTAACCAACTTGATCAAGATTTCTTCAGAGACCTTGCCAGTATTGAATGTATCTATGCGGATGGAAACCGGTTCTGGATAACCAATGGCATAGGCAAGTTGCACTTCACAGCGCTCGGCTAATCCTGCGGCTACGATATTCTTGGCAACCCAGCGCGCAGCATAGGCCGCGCTGCGATCCACTTTAGAAGGATCTTTACCAGAAAAAGCACCACCGCCGTGGCGGCCCATTCCACCGTATGTATCCACAATAATTTTTCTTCCCGTTAAGCCGCAGTCTCCCATCGGGCCGCCAACAACAAAACGTCCGGTTGGATTGATCAGAAAGCGGGTTTTACTATCCAAAAATTTCTTAGGGATTACCTTTTTAATAAGCTTTTCAATCATATCACGCTTAATCGTGGCATATTTCACCTCTTCATTGTGTTGGGTAGAGATAACCACCGTATCAACACGAACAGGTTTGCCATCTTCATATTCCACACTGACCTGACTCTTCGCGTCGGGTCGCAAGTATTTCAATTTTTTTGTCTGACGTAATTTTGTCAATTCGTGAATGAGCTTATGAGCTAATGAAATCGGCATCGGCATCAATTCAGGTGTTTCATCACAAGCATAACCGAACATCATGCCCTGGTCGCCTGCTCCCTGTTCCTTGAATAAGCCCTCACCTGATGTAACACCTTGTGAAATATCAGGGGACTGTTTGTTAACGCTCAGCAGAATTCCACAACTTCTGTAATCAAAGCCCATAGCAGAATCATCGTAACCGATTTTTTTAATAGTATCGCGCACCAAGGCCTGTATATCTACCTGGGCACTTGACGTAATTTCACCCGATACCACCACCAGACCGGTGGTCACAAGTGTTTCACAGGCAACCCGGCTTTTAGGGTCTTGAGCAATCATTGCATCGAGTACGGCATCCGAAATTTGATCGGAAACTTTGTCGGGATGACCCATTGAGACTGATTCAGAGGTGAAGATATGCCTTGCCATTTAAACTCCTAAAAAAATTGAATGTCCTGAAAGTATTAAATACCCTTGCGTCTTTCAAAGGATTTATCAATCTATCACGATTTTCCGATTTATTCCATACAAATCGTATTTTACTCGAAAACTGTTAAAAATCAGCGAAATTAGGGGCATAGTGGGTTCACTTCCACCATTTTAGTCGGGAGTAATTTATTTGCCTCTTGCCATGGAAGGGAAAAATGCTCAGTTTCAGATCCTTAAAATGGCTAGCTCCCGAATCCCAACAAATGTCTCAGAATCCCAGGCTTTGCCCGCCTTTGACCAGTTAAGTTCCGGCCATAAATTAGGGGGCTATACTATCGTAATCCGTATAGGTATAGGTGCGCAAGCCGCCGTTTATTTGGCAAAAAAGGGAAAAAAGCAATATGCCTTAAAAGTTTTTAGTCCCAATCTCCAAGCCGCTTCAGCTAAAAAACGTTTTCTGCAAGAAGCACAGATCTTGTCAAAGTTGAAACACGGGCAATTGGTGCGTTGTTACGAAATTATCGAGTCTGATGTGTATCTGTTTATGGTAGTTGACTACATCGAGGGTCAAACGTTAAAAGAGGTTTGGGATAAGGGCATTTGGACAAAAAAACAATCAGCCAGTTTTCTTTTGCAAATCTTAAAGCCCTTGGATTATTTGCATCAACAGGGAATTATTCACCGCGACCTTAAACCTTCCAACATATTGATTCGCAACCAAGGGGAGGCGGTATTAGCGGATTTCGGTTTGGCTAAAAATATTCGTATGAAAGGCTTAGATCTTACCCTTGCCAATCAAGTTGTGGGGACGCCCCGCTATATGGCTTTTGAGCAACTCACGGGAATGAAGTTAGACTCACGCTGCGATTTGATGGCATTTGGGATGCTACTCTTTGAAGCCCTTACCGGTCATCATCCCTTTCTTAATGAAAAATATGGGTATCATCCTGAGGCCATTTTGTCCCAAGAACCCTATTTCAGTGTCACAGATAGACTTCGATTGGGAGCCAAAACCAGGCAACTGTTGAGACGCTGCTTGGAGAAAGACAGGGAAAAGCGCTATCAAAGCTGCCCTGAATTGGAAACTGATATCCTGGCCATCTTATAGTGGCCAAATCCAGATTGATGTTTATAGACCCTTCTTTTCGAATTTTTGCTGATAAATATGTACAATCAGGGTTAAAAATGAATTATTCTATTCTTGCCCTGCTCAAAGTGGAGGCAGCCTGAACTGAGCCTTGCCTCAGGATTCTAACAAGCTGATGTACTGATATGGATTTTTCCTTAAATTCTTTGACAAACTGGCTAAGCTTCGGGAAGTCGACCTATCCCGAACGCGGCAGCGACTACCTCAGTGTATACATGAAGCAGTTGGAAACCGATTTTAAAGCCTACGATCCAAATTTCAAGATTGTAAAGTGGCTGGGTTCCGGCGGTTTTTGTGATGTGTTCCTCGCGACCGATGTCCATGTGCCCGGTAAGGGAGTGCAGAATATTGGCTTACGAGTGCTTAGGCCTTCGCTCTATCGCACTCCGCGGCCAATGGTCAATAACCGAATTATCAAAACATTTTTTTCCGAGATTTTCTATAACACATTTTTGACCTCTCAGAATGTACGGCAGGTTGTTAAGCTGCTAGACTATGGCTGTCATCTCAACAAACATTATTTCACAATGATGGAGTACATCGAAGGTCCCAACTTTCTCGAATATATCCTAGAGGCACCTAAAGACGAACGCGAACTGGTACGCCGTGCGGTGTTTATCAATGCGGTCGCGGGTGTGGTGGGAGAGTTACACTTTCGCGGAGTGATTCACAGAGATTTGAAACCCACGAATATTATTGTTAAGGGCTTGGAGCCTTACCTAACTGACTTCGGTTCCGCTCGCTGGATTCATGTGCAAGATGATGTTGGAGATGAGCGGCTTTCAGTATTAGGTACACCTGCGCATATGTCGTATGAGCAGCTCGAAGGTGACTATTACAATATTGACTATCGTACCGATATTTTTTCCATGGGTGCCATGGCTTCGTTTGCATTTACGGGAGTGCATCCCTTTCATGAACGTGAGAAGATCAATTATCGGGAGGAGGGCATTGCCGCTTTATCGCGGGTGGAACCTGATATCCCCAAAATTCCCTTTAAAAAAGGTTCCAAACTTCGCAATTTTTTGCTGAAGACTCTAAGCCGTAACCCCAATAATCGTCCTGGCCATATGTCCGAGTTCCAATACAACTTGAATATGTGGATTCTCCAATCCTAAGGCCTCAATTCCTATCGGAAAAAAATGATAATTGCAGTTGATTTTGATGGAACAGTCGTTGATCATGACTATCCCAGAATTGGAAAATTAAAGCCGGGTGCCAAAGCGGCCTTGATGGCCATGCGCAAGGCCGGCCATAAAATCATTATTTGGACCTGCCGCCACGGCAAAGAAGAACGCGAAGTGCGAATGTTTCTCTTAGACAACGATATTCCTTTTGATACTGTTAACATGCCGATTCCCGGAGCAGACATGGGTACCCGTAAAGTCTTTGCAGACCTCTATATTGATGACAAGGGAATTCGTTTTGAGGACAATTGGGACGAACTGAGAAGAGTTATCGTAGGCCGTTAAAGCAGCTAATTATCACTATTATTTCTTCTTGGTCTTTTCGCGTTTTACATCAAATTCGGTGACTTTTTTAGTGTCGACAACTTTGAAGGTAAATAGATATTCTTTTTCTTTTCCTTCATTGACAATACAGAAATTTATGCTGAAGAACTGGTTTTTAACATCTTCCGCCATGCCCTTTAATATGGGGTAGGAACGCCATTTTCGGTTCTTCCCATTCCATTCGGTTCGTGATGCCGGCGCAGAAAAAAATTTCAACTGCTGCATGGGCAGAAGAACTCTATCGGCAGGACTGGCAGTCCTGTCTTCATATTCCAATTCCGAATTCATGATCCGGGTATTTTCCTCTCCGGGAAGCTTGTAGAAACTTTTCTTCCAACGAATTTGCATCAGGCCTCTGATTTTATTTCTCACCTTAAACATCACAAGATTAGTCCGCACATCAAAGTCGAAAGCCAAAAGGCTATCCTCCCATTCATTATGACGCGGCCACTCCAAGGCATTCACTGAACTGAGCCTGGCCGTCATTAAATACATAGAGGGGATATCGCCGGTTGAGCGGGGTTTTAAAAAGCACCCACCTAAAAGTCCAATAAAAAAAAGAATTCCAATAAATCTATTCGAATAAAGCTTCCAAGCTTTTCTGTTCCAGCGACAATACGGCCAGGTCAAAATTCTACTTTCGAGGCCAATGAAAAATGGTTTTCTCTGTGCCTGGTTAGAATGCACACAATTAACTGCACTACTATCTGCATTATTCCTTACAATATCCACCGCTCAATTGTACAGCTATGCTGGCGCGGGAATCAGCTCTGGAGATTCACTTTCTCTCAGTGAGGCCGGATCTAAACAAGATTCCCTTTATGATAGCACTGGAATTCGTGACCTCTGGCCAGATTCCAACCTCTACCAATCCGTTTTTTTTCCCTTCAAAAATGATCCATTCACTGAGAAATGCAGAGAGGGTGAGGACGCATTCCTCTATTGCCTCCGGCGCAGTTCGCGCTGGGCAATTCAAGAGGCCGGCTTTCCCGGCTGGCCCAATCATCTCCGCAGAAGTTCCAATTATCGAGAGATCAAAATGGTTTCGCCCTACCATGAAGCGTCAAAGTGGTCTCCCTATGCAACTTCTGGATTGATCGTAGAGGAATATTACCAGTATTTGGCCCCGCTTGAAACCTATGACAGCAAGGGTCTCTGGAAACCGATTATGCCCCTAGATACTCCATCCGCAGAATTACACTGGGAGAGAGGCGCCTTGGGACTCAATTTTTTTCAACTCGAATTGAAACGAATGTTAACTAGTAGAAGCTATCTCTCCTTTGATTTTCTGGCCGCTGTTGCGGACTCCTTCCCAAATTATTTTTATGCTGCGCAAACCCATCAACCATACCTATCCGGTTGGATTTTTTTGGGAAACCTGTACAATCCTATCGACCGAGACAGTTCTTCACTGGTAATCGAAGGCAATGGACCAAAAATTGAGGTGAATCACATCCGCCCTCGGCTGGGTTACTGGTGGAAACGCGATCAAGTGATTGAGGTCTATCTCGATGTCTATAGCAACAAGACCTCCCTAGCTTCACCAGTGGGTTTGCAGAATGACAGTTTGCAGAGAAACATTCCCTCCTTGTTTACCAACTCGGCCTATGGGCTATTTGCCAGCGGCACTTTAGGACCAGGTAATTACCAAGCGCAAGTCCGCCTAGAACAAAATGAAGACGACTATGCCAATCGCGACTCTTTACTGCGAATTCAATCCCGTGCAGTTGCAACGCAAAGCGCCCGAGCGTCTTATCAATTGCCGACTTTTATGGGCCCAGCATCACTGTCACTGGAATATTCAAATCGTTTGTTATCCGGCCACTTTTGGATTGATCCAAATGTTCATTTCGCTCTCTCCGAGGGCTGGGAAGATCAACAAAGAATTCTACTACACAAGGCCGTACAGGACTCCTTTATTGAGGTTGGTCTGTGGGCTGATTACCAAAGGCATAGTTTTCTCAACTCCAAGGTAATGCAGGGTGGGGGAGTGGGAATAGGGGCAAAGTGGAATCCTTTTAAAGTATTTGATCTTTCAGCAGCTGTGCATAGTACGGTCGAATTTCCCAATTTTGAACTGCTTTTTGAAAACAATCTCTACCGCAATCATGTATCCAATCCAAGTTTGGAAAAGGAACGAGAAAATTGGGCAGAGGGTGAGGTCAAATTTTATTTGGGACCGCTTCGCCTGGGCAATGGTTGGTCTTATACATTTGTCCAAGATCCCATTTTAAACGCTGTGCTACCCGAAGCCAATGTCTGTACACGCTTGAATGAAGGGGCCTATCGGGGCCTTAGCAATGTCTGTCTGATAAGTGAAAGCTTCCCTGATTCTTTAGCGCTTCGATATACAAATTATGATTCGGAACAAAGGGTGTTCACATCTGGCTTGGTCGGATTGAGCCTAGGGAATTGGTCACTGCAAATCGAACAGCATTTTCTGCTAAACTCGCTGGTAAAAGATGCTCGGCTTGAAAAGAGCCTTAAGAATTACAGTCTTCCAGATTCCTATGCCCAGGGCAGTTTGATCTGGAAACGACTTCTGATTCGCGATCGCCTTGGGCTAGTCTTAGCTTGGGATTGGAATTGGTACGCTACGCGCTATGCTTGGAGCTCTCTAGGCAATGGCTATTCTCAGGTCTCCAAATTAGATGAATACATCGCCCTGGATTTTAAAGCTCAAATGGAAATTAAAACCTTTACCCTTTATTTTAAGACCATGAATATGAATCACGATCGCTATGCTCTCGATCCTGGTTATCATCCTCCTGGAGTAAACTTTCGCTTCGGGGTCGACTGGACTTTTCTGAATTAGCGTTAACTATTCCTAGTTTGCTGCCCTAATTCAAAAGGGCTAGCATATCTCTTACTGCCCTATCCATTCCCACCAAGGCCGCCCTGCCAATAATCGCGTGACCGATGTTCAACTCTTCCAGACCCTCGATTTGACCGATAGGGCGTACATTCTGATAGTTCAGGCCATGACCCGCATTGACGGTAAACCCATTTTTGATGGCGACCTGAGTCATATTGGCTATACGGTCAAGTTCAACTTCCCACTGATGTGGATCTTCTCCAAAATCATAGGCATTGGCATAAGCACCGGTATGAAATTCCAGAAATTTGGCCCCGGTGCGTTTTGCTGCTTTAACCTGATCGAGATCGGCTTCAATAAACAGTGAAACAAAAATGTTGTGCTTTTGCAGGGAATCTGCAATTTTTCTGATCTCATCCACTTTGCTCGTAACACTGAGTCCACCCTCAGTAGTTAATTCTTCTCGACTTTCGGGAACAAGAGTGACCATATCGGGTAAAACATCAATAGCAAACTGGACCATCGAATCAACAGGGGCCATTTCCAGGTTTAAATGGGTGGTAACGGTCTGTCTTAGTAGGCGTACATCTCTTTCCTGAATATGGCGTCTATCCTCTCGAAGATGGACAGTAATACCATGGGCGCCCGCCAGCTCGGCAATGGCCGAGGCGGCAATGGGATCGGGTTCCCGCACTTTGCGAGCTTCTCGAATGGTTGCGATATGATCCATGTTAACACCCAATTTTGCCATGCACTGCCTCTCTATTAAACAGTCTAACTAAAAATCAGTCTATTTAAAAATCAGACTATCAATCCAAATATAAGTACTCAATTCTTTATCAATTCTTCAAGAGTAACAAAGTCCAGTCCTTGCGATTCCAGCCAACTGGACTTTTCTTCTTTGAAGGACTTAAGCTCTTGGAAAATGCGCTCATTATAATTGATGAATAACGCCGACGAACCCATTTTTTGGGCTGCAATTAAGCCTACTATCAATTGTCCTGTAAAATCCTTTTTAATGGGATTTCCATCGGCAATCCAGACTCTAGCCTCTAGCTCTCTGCCGATTTCTTCTGCCAGGCTGCGCGGTGATTGAGTGCGATCGAGAAATAGCAGGTCACGCGATTTTGTGAAATGAAACATTTTTTCCAATAAGGGCCGATTCTCAACGGCTCGACTGCCCATATGAGAAGCAAAACCAGTAGCATTGGGATACAAATCAAGCGTTTTTGCAAGTTGTCGGTCAACCTGTTCCTGGGTAAAGTGAATCATTAGGGCTTCTGGCCCCGGATTAAGGTATGGATATTGAGCGGGCTCTAGAGCCTGTCGAAGAAGGAGCTGATTGCGTCCAGCAGTGTAACGCAGTTTCGGCAAAATTTCATTTTTAGCATAGGGATTGATAATCATAGTTTTAGCCCAGGACAAATCTTCCAAAGCAGCTAGCTCCGTGGCCGATGCAGAATCGATTCCATCAAAAATTAAGGCGATTTTTGCACTAGCTTTTAAAAATTCAGGCGAGTAACTTAGGTGAAGATTAAGACTGTCACTCCTTTTGGTGATACGAAATTCTAGCCAGTAGTACCGATCACTGTGTTCGACGGCGTCTCGAATCT
>JBBQAD010000309.1:0-4877 GCA_038315885.1 Fibrobacteria bacterium
AGCTGTGGTCCAATCTTTAAAGCGACTGCCTGGATACCCTCTTAATGGAGACTCATCTCCAATGGAGTTAAGAGCGTATAGCGGCGCATGCTGACCGGGTAATTCGTAACTCTGAGCTGCGGCGAATTGCAAAACAACAACTTTGCGGTTAAACAATTGAGAGCGAATCGATTCGTATTCTAAATTTTTTAGCATTTTTTCCAGATCGAGTTTGCTCAGCTTCATGCCTCCCTTGACCGGAATTTCATATTTGTCCTTGCCTAGGCGATAGTATTTAGTCCATCTGGCGTTCCACTGATGATAATCATGTGCTTGCTCTGTCAAATGATAGGCCCAATCAAAACTCAAGTTCGAACCTGAAACTGTAATGTATTCATTGTTGCGACTATCTCGTCCAAAGCCTAAATGAAAGACATGATCATTCCAATTATCACTAAGTCCCCTCATCGCTAATCCACTGCCATTTTCTCCTTTCAGAAACTCGCTGACAATGGGATCGGGTTGAACCGGGGCATCATCAAAACGATACTGGCGAAAATGAAAAGCCAGCGTTCCAGTGATCAACTCGAAGAGGGGGTGTCCAAAATAAATGTCATAGCTTGAGCTCGAATCCGCATAGGCAAAGTTCGTATTTTCTCCCGGTTGTATCGATGTTTTGTTTTTAAAACGGTTGAGATTGTAAGCCAGTTTGATAGAAGCATTGCTGCCTAGTAGCTTTTTGGAAGTGGTATAACTGCGAATGCGCCAATCACCGTTTACATAAAAATTGAAGTATCCCACCAAAGCATTGGCTTCATTATTGAACAAGGCTGAGTTACGATAGGTTAAGCCAGTAAACGATCCTGTTCCAGTGGTAAGATTAACAGTGGGATAGATAAACATTTGATCTTTTTCACCGAAACTGATAAGATCAATGGTTCTGTCCAATACCTCCTCATTCATAAAGTAGCGCAAAGGCTCCTTGGTTGGAAAGAGCACCAAGCTGACCGCAGGAACCAAAAAAGTTTCGACTGGCCAAGTAATGCCTTGCAGTATGGGATGCGTGAAAAGTTCGAGAGTAATTTTTTTGGGCAATAGCCCAGAATCAATCTGTCCAGAGTCATTTGTAGAATCGGCTTCCTCATTTGAGAGCGAATCCTCCGAATTCGACGCGGGGACATCCTTTGCCTCTACTAGCCTAGGGCTTAGAAATTGGACTCCGAAAAATGAAATAAATAACAAGCCGAAAATTCGGTATGGGCATAGGGACCAAGTGGTTAGTGCAGGAATTTTTACCAGGTTGAAAGACATTGAAAGACCACGTTGATTTCCAAGGGGCGAGTCAGGATTACTGACAAGTGGCTTTCAAGGTACATTTTCCGAGGTGTGCAGACCGCATTTGAAAGCGAACACAACATCTATTCCCCTTGTTTTAGATAAAATATCCGCAGCAAGTATGAAATTTTGTGTGAGTGAAAAGTTTGAACCTTTAAAGCAACCAGGGTAGAGCCGTGGGCAGCCAATGAAAGAGTTGAATCCCACCTATAAAGCTGAGGATACCTAAAATGGCTCCCCCAACAATGTCACTTAAATAATGTACTCCAAAATAAATGCGCAAAATCCCCCATAAAGCGGGAAGCAATATGATAAAGCCACCCAACCAGGCATTGTAATAGGCCAGAGTCAGACCCACCGCCAGATTATTCATCGTATGTCCGGAAGGGAAGGAATATCGATCAAGGGGAGGAACTTCTGCCAAAACGCCTCCTAAAACTTCAAAGGGTCTTATTCTGCGAATTCCCAATTTCATGGGCCAATAACAGGCCAGACTGATTGAAACCGCTGAAAGGCAATGAATGAGCACCGAAATAAATTGTTTCCAGGGTAAGAAGCTCACCAAACAAAGTGCTGCGAAGGCCCAAAACCATCCATCCCCGATGCGAACAAAAATCTTAAGCTTTCGCCGCAAGGGTTCAGCAATTAATAAAGAGCGACGTAGAAAATAAAAAAATTTGAGATCAATACTTTCGATTTGCTTCCATAAATATGGACTTCGCAAATCATTCTGAGCAGGAATAGATTTTATTTCGGCCGGCACCGAATCACTTAAATTTCGATCGTCCAGATTGATCATGGGAAAGTCAAAGAGAGATAAATTCCGTTTGCTCTACAACTAATTCTTGAAACCTTGGCGTGGGTAGACACATTGAAACTCTTTCCTAATATCAAACTAATTGATTCTCAAAAGAAGAAGCGAGAAGGCAATTAGAGGCTTCATTTTCACACTTTTCTGTATGCTTGTTTCTAATTTCGACTTTATTACAAGGTCATGACCTTAGTCATAGTGCCGGGAGTTTTGCAATGACACTTAAAGAAGCTCAACAAACGGTTGATGACTGGATAAAATCAGTAGGTGTTCGTTATTTTTCAGAATTGACAAATACCGCTATTTTAACTGAAGAAGTCGGTGAAGTCGCCCGTCTAATGGCACGCCGGTATGGCGATCAAAGTTTCAAGTCCAAGGCAGAAGAAGCGGACTTGGGGGACGAGTTGGCTGATGTCCTGTTTGTGCTAATCTGTTTGGCCAACCAAACCGGCGTGGATTTAACCGAAGCGATGCAAAAAAATTTGAAAAAAAAAACCAAACGGGATAGTGACAGACACCTTAACAATCCGAAGTTGCGTTAATATGTCCAGTGTTTACGGCAATTTATTTCGAATTTCAACTTTCGGAGAGAGCCACGGCAAAGCCGTGGGAGTGGTTATCGATGGTTGTCCGGCGGGATTGAGAATTAATGAAAGCGAGATTCAAGCTGAGCTCGACCGACGAAAACCTGGTCAAAGCAAACTAAGTACTCCACGTAAAGAGGAAGATCAGGTCGAAATTCTCTCCGGTGTTTTTGAGGGCCGAAGCACGGGAAGTCCCATCGCTTTGTTAGTAAAAAACACCGACCAGCGCTCCCATGATTACTCTGATATGGTGGAGCTCTATCGTCCCTCCCATGCTGATTACACTTATGATGCCAAATATGGCTTTCGCGATTACCGAGGAGGAGGCAGGGCTTCTGCTCGTGAAACTATCGGTCGCGTAGCAGCCGGAGCCTTGGCGCGAAAAATTTTACGTGATGCTTGCGGAACAGAAATAGTGGCCTACGTTTCACAGGTTGGAAACATTGATTGCAGTATCGATCCCCTTTCAGTTACTCTTCAGGCAGTTGAATCTAATCCGGTTCGCTGTCCCGATACAGAGACTGCGAAAAAAATGGAAGCGGCTATTCTCGAGGCCAAAAAAAACCAGGATTCACTGGGAGGAGTGATACAGTTATGTGTTACACATTGCCCGGTCGGATTAGGTGAACCCGTTTTCCATCGAACGGAAGCCGAATTAGCCCGAGCCTTTCTTTCACTTCCAGCGACCAAAGGCTTCGAGGTGGGCAGCGGTTTTAGTGGTACCCGCCTGTACGGCAGTGAACATAACGATGCCTTTGTTAACAAAGAGGGTCGTATTAGAACTAAAAGCAACAATTCAGGCGGTATTCAAGGGGGAATAACCAACGGAGAGGCCATTTTGGCCCGTATCGCCTTTAAACCCACAGCAACAATCTCTCAAACCCAGCAAACGGTCAACCAGGCGGGCGAAGCAAAAACCCTCGCTGCAAAAGGAAGGCACGACCCTTGTGTGCTTCCCAGAGCAGTGGTCATTGTTGAGGCTATGGCAGCCCTTACATTAGTCGACCTTTTTCTTGAACACCGAGCCCGCGCAAACCTATTTTCAGCGCCCGATGTTACTTAAGCACTGGTGGCAAAAACAATTCCGCTGTCCTTCCTGCGGAAATTTTGATATTCGACTCTTCGATGTGGGTCTGCGGAGAATCTATCGACTTGCTATTCTTAATCCTCGCTTTATCTGTGCGTCCTGTAAAACTTCTTGGCGGCGGCGCTCACCTCAGCACTTGGTAAAAGTCAAAAGAAAACAAAAGGCCAATCCCGACAACCCATATGCCAACGCCTTCAAACGGAAACAAGTTCCTGAAGGTTTTTGGTCAATGAGTGACGAAGAGCTAGAACAAATGGTCGATGGATGGCGACAAGATGGATGGCGACGGTTTTGTTTGGATTTATCTCAACAAGAAACCCTTGATTTATCTAAAATTGGAACTTTACCACGCCTCTATCGAACCTTAAAGAGTGCTAAAAATGAATTCATTATCGCCAATGCAAGTGAAACAATCGGAGATTTTCTTTGGTCTCTGGGATTGGGTCATTTGATTATTGCCGATCAGGATATAATGGATTAACTATGGCTAGCTACTGGGAAATTGAAGTTCACGATTATGGATTATTGATAAAAGTATTGCGCGAATGGGATGTCGAAGTGGTGCATCTTTTCTCGAAGTATTTAAACGAAAATCTGCCGGCTCACCCTGCTCCTCATCTTGCCATTGATTTCTGTAATATTAATTATGTGGATTCGCTTGTTCTGGGTATGCTGGTTCAACTCGCCCGTCGTTGTCAGGCAAAAAATGGAGAACTATTTATTCTCCAAGCACATCGGAATCTGCAAAAATTATTTCAGCACACAGGATTAGAACGTCAGTTTCGTGTGTTTGCCAATGAATCTGAATTACAGATCTATCTTGGCGAGAAAAATCGTGGAAACTCCTCACCGAAAACGTCATGAATGCCTTTCCGCATGGCCTGTGCGAAGTGTTACAGGAACTCGCCCGTTTTCCATATGAAAATTTGAGTAAAGTCTCAGCAGATTGCGAGAGAATTTCACTTTCTCCTGCCTTGGAAAGTCCTGATTTTTTTTATCATCGCGCGGTGAGGGATGGTTTAGGAGGAACGTGTTTCTCCATGACCCACTATTTGAAGAAACGTCTGGAAAGCATCGGCAT
>JBBQAD010000130.1:0-8476 GCA_038315885.1 Fibrobacteria bacterium
GGATGAAATTACCAGTCCCGAAGCCCGTTACTGGTTCGACAACTACAGCAGAGAAATTGCAGCCGCAATCTGCCAGGGTTTTGCAGTGGAATTTCGAATGTTTACATCCAAAAGACCGGGATTTGAAAAGCCAAAATCGCCATCTCGATGGGTCCAATTCACTTCAGGATCGGCGCTTTCTAAGGGCAGATAAGTTGGGGAAGCTTCATTTTTTCGTCGGCAACGAATACGAAATTGTGCCCCCTGTGGAAGCTTGATAAAACTCATGACCCTGTCCTAAGGCTAAATGTTCCAAATTAGAAAGTAGCCGTACATTTGGAACCGTTTAGAATTCACCTCTAGTATTAAAGTCCAAAAAACCGCTTGCTTCATTTTACAATACGCTTTCAATCACAAAGAGCAGAGAATGTTACACTGGTAAGCTTGGATTTTTCTTAGCCCTGCTATGGCCCGTTAACTAGAGACTAGGAGACATTTACGAATTTGAGAATAGCTCATTTTTCTCAAGCAAATCAAATTTCCCTATTTGTAAAGTAACTCGACTTGCATTCAAAATTCTTTACAAATTAGACATTCGGAATCTTCAAACCGCTTCAATTTCCCTATTTCTATTGGCACAAATCTTGTTACTACTATATCTAGAAACCCTTTTTGACATTAATGGAGCTTCCCCATGAAACCCACAAAACTCAACTTTTCGTTAGCGAATATTGGGATTTTAGTAATCCTGTATACTCTACTGAGTGCCACCACAGCCCGTTCTACCGTTCTCACTTTTGATGATATTATTGCCCCCGGTTCTTTCGGTGGCTCTTACCAAGGATTTGAGCTAAACAATTCCGGCATTTTTAATGCCAATAACTACTGGGCGCCTGGAGCTGTTTCCGGTTCCAATATTCTCTACAACTATAACAGTCGTATAGGCGAAATCAGTAATGCCAATAGTTTTGATTTTAACGGGGCCTACTTTACCGCCGATGCCCGCTATGGATATGCAAACGTCGATGTAACAGTGAGCGGCTATGATAATAATGGTCTACTGCTCGCGACCCAATCGATTGCTCTAACAAACGCGTCTATTTGGTTCGATTTTAATTGGGCCGGTGTTAGCAAAATAACTTGGGACCCAACCACTCCAACTTCTGTAAACATCGCTATCGATAACTTCACCTATAATAATCCCATTGAAAGTGCCCCCGCAGTTCCCGAACCAACAACGATAGCCTTGCTGGGTCTAGGAATATTCTTCCTGATCAAAAGGAAGTTTTAGAACTTCGAGATATTTACTTTTTACTCATCGGAGATGGCGGAACATCTCTACCCCAATTGCTCTGTTTCTCTCCCAACTTTAAGGTGATCACCGCTCCATCGGCTATTTCTGCATGACGAATCCAGGCTCTATCCAAAGCCTTACCGTTGATCTTGGCAGACTGAACTATTGATGACTCTGTTACACCGGGAGCTTCAATGATCAATCGTTTTCCACTTTTGCCAAGACTTATTTCACTTCGTTCAAAGACAGGTGTACTTAATAAATACAGATCCTGACCCATGATGGGATACAGTCCCATTGAAGCTCCCATAAAAAAAGCACTCTGACAGCCCATGTCTTCGTTGTCTGACAATCCCTTGCGCTCATTTCTGAAATATTTTGTTAAACACGCTTTTGCCCTTTGGGCTGAAAGTTCAGGTTTACCGATATAGTGATACAAAAAAGGAATATGTAACATGGTTTCTTTGGAGTAATAGAAGCCTTTATCAAAAACATCATCTAAGCGCTTCTCAAAGTTGCTCTGACCGCCCAGCCGGGAGACCAAGCCAGCAAAATCATGCTGCACGTTGAAAGACCACTGCCAACTATTGCCCTCGTAAAAATAGGGATCATTCCAAGATTCTGGCGTATGATAAGCCGGATCAAAAGGTTCCACCCAGGAACCATCAGGTCGCTTTGGCGCAAAAAAACCAATGTCATCACGCCAAAGATTCCAGACTTTTTTGGAACTTTCGTAAAATCGAGATGCCAAAGCCATATCACTTAATTCTTCAGCTAGACGTCCGATACACCAATCTTGATAAGCATACTCCATGGTGCGAGAGACAGAGTTATGCTTGATATTGGTGGAGAGATAACCCTTGTCGCGATACTCGCTTAAATGTCTTCCGTATAGCCAAGTGTCGGGCGATTCCACCTCATTGTTTTTTCGCATTGCCTTTAAAGCACGAGTGTAGTCGATTCCCTTAAAACCTTTTAGGGCCGCTTCGCAGAGTAATATATCGGCAGAACTTCCTCCTTGTATCATCGCACTATGACCTGCAATCCAGGCGTCTGGCAGCCAGCCGATTTTATCCTGCACATCAAGTAAACAATTGAGCATGTCCACTTCCAGCTCTGGATCAAACAAGCTTATCAGAGAATTTGCGTTGCGGACACTATCCCATAAACAGTAATAGTCGGTAAAGTGTTTCACCCCAGAATTCCAGGAAGAGAATTCGTCATCGATGCCTAGGTCAGTGGGCATGCATATTAACCGAGAAAACATAGTGTAAAACAAGGTTTTCTGATCCGCTATGCTGGGCCTGCACTGACCAGATATGTTTTTGTAGAATGGGCTTATCTACCTTAGCATAGAAGTACACTGAATAGGGAAAATTATGTCCCCAACCCCCGCGATAATCGCCACGTCCGACCAATTCAGTATCAGAAATAAATTCAATAAAACCACCGATAGAAATGGCTTGTGTTTCTCCGACCGGGACCCTAACCTGCACCACCCAACCCAAATCGAACAGCAATTGGGCTTCAGAACCCGCGGGATAGCGATAACGATGCACCCCAGTGCGCGGAGTTGACGTTAATTCAACTTCAATCTCTGAAGGTTCTAGTGTTACACCATAGAATCCTGCCGAAGCCCGTTCATTTTTCCGCTCGGCGCCTTCTAATTGAGTGCGAGCTAGGCCGTGAAAGGGAAAAACACCGATGTTTCCATAGCGACCGCCCCCACCTGTACCACTCACATGGGTATGGCTAAATCGGCAAATTGGAGAGTCTGTTCGATAACCATTGGTTCGGTGAGGTGGAAGTGTATCTGGTCCAAGCCGAACCAAACTTAGGGGCAGATAAGGGCCACATAGACAATTGCCAGCCCCATCAACACCGATAAATGGATTTACATATTCATTCATGACGTACTTCCTTTAGTCTTCATATTCGCTTTGGCTCTTATGAATTTCTGAGATAGGATTCTGGACAATTATAAAACTTTTGATTTGGAAAAATAAAAAAGTCAGCCCAGATTTCACTATTAATAGCATTTACTAACCAAACCCAAGCCAACAAAACTGTGGAAACCCTTTAAATGGATTAGAAAATGGGCATATCGCTCTAATGAATCAATTCCAAACAACCGGAATAGGATACTTGTGTATTTCAGAATCCTTGCTAATGAGGCTTGCGTTTTCACAAATAACCTGACTTATCAGCATTCGATCAAAGGGATCTCGATGTATCCACTCCAAGTCCACGAGATAATCACAATGACCAGCTTGCACTTGCAACCATTCAATGGAATTCGATTTTATTTCATTTTGAAGAAGTGATTGCCAGCCTTCGGGCAGTTCCAGTTTCTTTAAGCTGCATTTTAAAGTTATTTCCCAATAAGATACGATGCTAACCAATATTTCATGTTCTTCATTTGTTAATATCTTCGCAGCTTTGTTACTCAATTTGGTCGGCTCAAATAAAAACCATAGCAAAGTATGGGTATCCAACAAATAGCGCATTACATATACTCTTTAAAATCATCCAAGGCTTTGTCAAAATCATCGGACATCTTCATGGATAAGTGTGACAGTCCACCCAAGCGCCGCTTTCTAATAACCGGTTGAATGGGACTAATTTTTACCACCGGAATTTTACCCTTTGTTACTACCACTTCTTCACCCGATAAAGCACTCCGTATCAAGCGGGAAAGATGGGTCTTTGCTTCGTGAATGGAATATTCCATATACAAAGCTTAGTCTTAATTTAGGACTAAGTCAAATATTAGGACTAATTTATCCCCAAATTAGCCAATTTTGGAAGGGGAAGCCTCCCCTTCGCTCCGGCCTCCTCGCCTGCTTAATATGAATCAGGGATCAACGCAGGCTGCGGGGTCCTCCGCTAACCCTTCTCCGGGGCTCCGCCCCGGACCCTGATAACGCACAAGAAATCCCTCACGTTTTGCTGTTAAATCTCCCCCACCAAAACAACTAAACTAACCCAATAGGAACTCTATCATTTAAGACCCATGTCATAATTTTCAAGATTTCCCAATAAATAAAGGGTATTTATAAGAAAATATCCAAAATTCCCTAGCTACGATTTATACAGATTTAAAGTTCAACTTTAAATCTGTATAAATCAGATCTCTTACTTCACTGGAACTCGATATATGGCGACTACAACCGAAGCCCAAACACCGCTCTGAAAATGGAAGCTTTGAAAGCTCAGGAACCCCATTGGATTTTTACCTGATCCAATGCCCACTCTGCAATTGTATCATGCCAGGGTGAGCTTCGTCGTAGGTGAAATAGATCAGCAGCATCGGTATTGAGTCCCGTATCGGTTGTAAGGGCGGCCAAAAAACCGTTTCTATGTAAACAGTCAACTGCCCGCTGATCGTAATCCTCAGGTTTGCCGACCGGATAGGCGAAATGGCGGGCTTCTTTTTGTAAATGTTTCTCTACTAATTTTCGAGATTGCATGATTTCTTCTTCGATACGGCTGTCACTCAAAGTCGAAAGGCTGGGATGCGACTGGGTATGGGGCTGTATATCGATACCTTTTTTATCGAGAAATTGCAATGAATCCCAATCCAACATTTGTTGGTCTAAACTTGAAAAATCATTGACACCACAACGGTGAAATAATTCCTCAGTTAATTGCAGTCGATTTGCTTCCGGTAGATAACGAACAGATAAGATAAATTGTACAGCTGCTCTTCTAGTCGTCTCTTCGTTTTCCAACAAAATGATTTTTTCATTTTTATCCAAACGATTGGCTTGTTTGCCTCCTACAATCGTTTTCTGTTTATCAAGTCCAGGACTTGCATCCATATGATTTTCATCACTTTCACTCACAGGAAGTGTAAGTGATTTGTCCTTTGAATGCTTCAAAGCAAAATAAATTCGATCATACCAAAGTGAACGCCGTAATTCAGGACCATCCGTGGCCACAAACAATGTGGCAGGCATGCCTAATTCTTGCAATATTGGAAAGGCATAGTCCAAATTGTCTTTGTAACCATCATCGAATGTTAATGCGACACTAAGCGGAGCCAAATCATTGTTTTTAGATCGATCTATCAATTCTTTCAAGGGTAACACTTGATAATACTTTTTCAAAAAGTGCATTTGCTTCTTGAATTGTTCCGGGTCCGGAGCCCCAAGAAATCCGGGATCGGGCTTAGGGTGTACCCGATGATAAATTAAAATTTGAAAATAAGCGCCCTTTGGTCGATTTCCTATGTGTTGAAAACGCGCTCCCTTGGCCTGACTCGGTTTTAGTTGACGATGAATACGATTTTGCAAGCCTGAGTGATACAGAACTTTAGCAGCAGTATTTTCAATAGTTTCTTTCACAGTTTTTTTACTGTTCCTTCACAGCTATCCATATGTGTTCTGGTGTATATCGATATGTTTCTGTTATTAGTCATTCGATTTTCCAAAAACTAAGGACTTGGCAACTTGCAGTCCCACTAAGTAACCCAATATTCCGGTCAGCATGTCGGTAATGTCGGGAACTCGTTCAGGTGACCAGCGCTGCAACCATTCTACTCCGAAGAGAAAGAAAGTTAAAAGAAAAAATACACTGATCTTCCATTGCCTGGATTGATAACAACTGATATAGCCTAATGGCATACATAGTAAAACTCGATTGCAAAGATCGGAAATGGATACAAATCCTGTTTTGAGATAATAATCATAAAAAGGAATCCAATGAAAAGCGATAGGATTTGAAACGAAATCCAGCGAATTCAAATCTTCGAAAGTAACGGCAATGACAGTCAGTAGAAGCAATCCAAAAGCCTTTTGAAAGGGACTTGGCTTTAAAATACGAATGACTAAGTAACCAAGCGTTAAACCAAGCAAGGCAGGAGGCAAATCCATCCATTCCGGAGCTCGCGAAGTGATAAAAAACTGGCTAAGTTCTAGCCCAATTGCGATTAACACTGGAGCAATAAAAATGAGTAAAAACTTGTACAGTTTCGAATTGAATCTGAAATGATTCCATTTATTCTGTATTTCATTTTTGGACACATCACAAGCAATTCCACTTGCAGAATTACAGGATTGTAAACATCCAAGCAAAGAAACCATAAAGACACATTGGAGTAAAAAAACACTTTGCCCTGCAAACCAGGAGGAGAGAAATGTTGAGCCTTGTTCAAGACCGAGTAACACTTTTAATTTGTCTTTAAAGGCGCTCCAATCCAGAGAGAAGTCAAAGGGCTGCCAATAGACGATGCACAGACCCAAGGCACTGGCCAGCAATGGGCGCAAGGCAGGATATGCTATCACCTTACTCCGCAATTGTGTTACAGAAGTAGAAGTCCCCAAACGGCTAGCAAAAGGATAGAGCAAGGCTCCGCAAAAGGAACCCGTAGTATTCATAGCTAAGTCTAAAAGGGAGGAGGTTCTATCTAGAGTAAAGGCCTGAAGAAATTCGACGGTGAGGCTAAGTCCAAAGCCCAGAAAAAGGGACATTCTTAGCCAGCAGGCTGTCGTTTTGCCCTGAAGCCAAAGTAGGGAGAATCCAAAAGGAATAAAAAAAAGAATATTTTGAAATAAATCGGGAATCGAAAAGTCTTGGAGTAACAATTGTAAGTAGGAATATGAGAACAAATCTTGCCACTTGGAAATCCAATATTGTGAATGGCTTGTAAAATGAAAAGGGATTAGTGTTCCATATAATATAAAGAGAACTGAACCCCACAGTAATACTAAGGGAAGAGTCCTAGATCGGCTATTTTTTAGTACACTTTTAGTCACTAATTATTACTCACGGATATGTAGTCACGGATGTAGAATTCACCAATTAAAACTTCCATCCTTCACGCACTCAAGACTTCAATCAATTCTCGTGCGTGGGAATCCCAGGTATGATTGCTAAAAACCTTGGCTTTGGCTGCCTCTCCCAACTCTTTTGCTCGGTCTGGATTCTCCAACAAAGTAAATACCGACTTCTTCAATGCCTCTGTATCACCTAAGGGAAAAAAGAGGGCTTCCTTATCACTGGCAAGATCGCGAATAGCAGGCATATCCACCGCCACCAGGGGAAGACCCAGAGCCATGTATTCCATCAGTTTCATCGGCGAAGCGTGGGGAGCCGCCTTCGGTAACACTGCAATATCAAAGCAAGCCAGGTATTCCGGAACTTGGCTAATAGAAAGCATACCGGTGAATATCACTCGCTTAGATAAACCCAACTTCTTCGCCTTGGCCTCTACTTCGATTCGAGCGGGGCCGTCTCCCACAAATAAAAACTTTAAATTTCGATTTTCCGCTTCCGGACCCAATACATCGATTAACTCTTCTAATCCATGCCAAGAAAGAAACTGTCCAGAACATCCAATCACATGGGCCGCAGATGAGCTTGAAGAAGTAGTGTCATCAATTCCCAATTTTTGACGCAATTGCTTTCGATTAAACTTCTGATCGAATCTTTTTTTAGAAACTGCATTGGGAAATACCAGAACGCCAAAATCGGGAATATCGAAACGTTCGAGTAACTGATGTTTGAACTTTTTTGTAATTGTGATACAAAGGCGGGCGGAGCGCAAACAAAAGCCTTCAAGGGCCGTAGCTAAGCGCTTCCACTTTAGCGGTCGACTGCGTTCAATGACAACACTATCGTTCACTTCTAATACCAATGGGATTTTGAATATTCGGCAATAGAGAGCGGCGCCAAAAGTATTCAGCGCATAGCGCTCGTATATCAATTCAGGTTTGAATTTTCGACCCCGTATGCAGAGTCCAAAAAATAGGGGTATATTGTAACACAATTCAAGCAGCTCAAATACCTCTTGAGGTGCCTTTTCAGCGATAAACCAAAACAATTTTTTTATTAATCCTGGTTTAGATTGACTTGCAACCTTTAGTAAATCATTCAACTCATTTTTAGAAATTCGGATTGAGTCTATTTTTAATTGATTTGTATTTTTAAAATCATTTTCTCTCTCGACAGGATTACAGCCCGGTAGACAAAACATGTCCAGATGATGCCCTTGTTCTGCAAAGGCTTCATACATACCCATAATATGGGCACCTTCAGCCCCTACACCTTGCGTGCGATGGACATAGAGAATGCGCCAAGGCTTATCCTTAGGTAAAGTCGATAGACCTGGAATGTTTCTCTGAAGGGCATGGCGATAGTGTGAATTATCGGATGTATGCTGTTTCACTAAGTCCCTTTCATCCACTTCTCTTGCCAAAGACC
>JBBQAD010000394.1:0-3879 GCA_038315885.1 Fibrobacteria bacterium
ATTAGGGGCTTTACTGTTATACAAGGGACTTCGCCACTCCGATGGGTCGCGAATTGAAGTGGAAATGCTTGAGTCTCGGCTGCATGTATTCACTCGCCTACGGGGTCGAGCTAATGTGAGCGAGGCTGACATGCAGAATCAGAAATCAGCCTTTCAAGATATCGCCAAGCGTGTTCTTGAATAAGTCTCCCAATTTAAATCCCATGCAATGAACTGATGTTTCTATAAGCCTTTATAAGCCCTTACAAGCTTGATAAAGATTATCGAATAACTGTTCCAGTTGGCTCGAAGGGGTTGAAGAAAACGCGACACGGATAATTCCAGAAAAGGCAATGACGCCGGTAGAATACTCCTGTAAGAGCCTTTGTCTCAGGCTTTCTGCATCCACCCGAAGGGGTTTGACACACATGAAGTATCCTGAATTGAAGGGTAGGGCGGTAAATTCTTGTTGATACTCCGGATGGGAATCCAAAATGGATTTCAATTTGTCATATCTTGCCTTCAAGATGGCGTACTTCTGTTCTTTTTCTTGGGCGTAGCTTTCTGATTGATACGTTGCTAAAAGCATAGACTGGCTGGGATTGGGTCCATTGGAAATATTCCCACGAATCGCACCGGCCGCTTTGGCTTCCATGGCTTTGTAAACAGAGGGGTTGGCCCCCTGAATGCCAAAGGTGATGAAGCCCACTCGAAAACCCCAGGCGTAATCTTCTTTGGTCGCGCCATCAATTTTCACCGCTAAAATATTGGGATGTAAATCACAGAGGTCGACAAAAAGGGATTGCTTGTATACATCTTTTTCGAAGACTAAACCAAAATAGGCATCGTCTACCAAGATCACTAGGCGATGGCCCTGCTTTGCTGCCGCCAGCAAGGCTTCGACCAGAGGTTTAACCTCTTTTTCGAGCAAGGTATAACCGGTCGGATTATTCGGGAAGTTCAGCGAGAGAATCCATTTTTTTGGGGCTTGAGAAGTAAACTTTTGCTTGAGTTCAGCTAAGTTAAAGAGTCCCGATTCACTAAAAGTTTTGAAGGTTTCAATTTTAGCTCCATAGGCGCGGCTGAAAGCGAGTTCATAATTTTCCCAGTACAAATCAGGAGTCAGAACTGTATCACCTTCATCGCAGAAGAGATAGCCTGCCATGCTGAGTCCATGGGTGAGGGCGCAGCTGACCACGGGCTCACTAAAAGTTTTTCCCTGCAAGCCCGGATTTTTTTGGTAGAGCATTTGTTGCCATTGACTGCGCAGAGCGGGTGTTCCAGGTGAAGGCGCATAGGGAAAGATTTTGTCTTTTGCAAGCGGATTTAATTTTGCCAAGGATGGCAGCGCCATGGGGCTGCCATCTTCTTCAAGTGCGGTGCCAATAGTGGCGTTAATGGCTTTTCCTTTTGCATCAGCAGATTGCGACAGAATTCCCAATTTTGGGAAGTAAATTCCCTTACCTCTTTCTGAGAGCATAGAGAGGAGTTGGGGAGACTGCTTTTCGATATCTGCATTTAATTGCTGGGCTTGGGGATCATACTGAACTGAGTTCACAAAAACACCTTTCTTAGATCTTGTATTTACTTTGGCGTAATATTTAGGAAATACCGCCAGAACTCCCGTCACGAAAGTCATTTTATTCTTGAATACTGAACGAATGTGCAGTATATTCTAGCCATGTTTGCCCGTGCAACGGAAATCGACCTCGCCCTTGCTTTACTACCCGGTATGACAGGGCCTAGATATCACAGTTTACTCCATCAGTTTGGCTCTTCATCGCAAGTTTTTCAACAAAATGAGTCTCAGTTAAATGCCTTTGGTCTTAAAAGCGCTTTAGTGAATAACATTCGTAAAGGGCCTGATTTTGCCTATGTGCAATTGCAAAACGAGGCGGCTCAAAAACTTGGGGCAAATCTGTTACTCTATGGGAACCCCGGTTATCCCATTTCACTTTTATCTCTAGTAGACGCACCTGCATTATTGTGGGCAAAGGGTAATCTAGACTGCCTCAGTAACGCGGCTGTGGCTATGGTAGGTACCCGCAAACCCGATGACTACGGTAAAGAAGCAGCTAAAGCTTTCGCCAAGCAAGCTTCAATTGAGAAGTATACAGTTGTTTCAGGTCTTGCTCGAGGCATAGATGCAATTTGCCATGAAGAAGCCCTGTTGCAGCAGAGCCATACGATTGCAGTATTACCAACGCCTCTAGCTGATATCTACCCACGCGGACACCTAGGCCTGGCACGGCAAATTGTTGAAGGCGGAGGTTTGTTACTCTCTGAATTGCCCTTTGGCTTTCAAGTTCAGGCTTTCACCTTTGCGCGACGCAACCGAATTATCAGCGGTCTCAGCCAGGCGGTTTTAGTTATACAAGCTCCTAAACAAAGCGGTGCGCTCATTACTGCGCAGTATGCCCAAAAACAGGGTAAATCGCTTTATGTCGTGCCTGGAGATGCCAAGCGTTTGGCAAGTGTGGGCAGTAATACACTCTTAGCTCGAGGGGCTCACCCGGCTATTCATCCCAGAGAATGGCTACTGCATTTGTATACATCGAAACAGAAAGAAAGAACCATCACAGGCGTTAAGCCAAAGACAAACAGGACTGCTACCCGTCCTACCACTCGGCCTGCTATCCGGGAAATATCCCCATCACAAAAACCAATCCAGTGGTTAAGAAGCTTTTCACCTTCACTCGATGAACATTTAGCCAGTAACCTGGCTCAGCATTTGTGCAGCAAGGGTTTGGCGACAGAAACACTGGCACAAGCCTTTCAATGCGAGGTTCATCGATTAAGCCCCTGGCTTTTGAGGCAAGAAGTTATGGGAACAATTCGGCAAAATGTGAATGGAAATTTTATCTTCGTTAGCTAATGGAAAAATTTTCAGAGAAACAAAGGCAGGGCTTCAGTCCGTCGAAAACTAAGAATATCTTTCTAAAAATCATTGGTTTTGTTGCAGTTCTGATTATGGGTGCACTGGTTTACAGTGAAATAGGGGAGCCCAGCGGTTTGTTCAATTTGTTCAAGCTGCGCCATGAGAATAAAGTGATGCGAAATAGCTTGGACAGCCTTGCCTTAAGGCGCGATGCTTTACTTGAAGAAAAGCAGAAACTCACTAAAGATACGGCCTACATCGAAAGCCTTTTGCGCAAAGATCTGGGAATGGCTCGACCTAATGAACAGGTCTTTCGATACATACCGGACTCAAGTCTTGAAAGTGCGAAATAAAAAGGAACTTTAGGTGCCGGTTCCTGGCTGAATGAGCATGAAAAATCTTAATACTTGGTCTAGTCGGTAAAACTGCTGACCAAGGATCATCTTTCTAAAAATTGAGCCTAGAGAGCTATACCGAAAACGATAGTATCACTCCAAATTGAATAACAAGCGACTTTTTATTGTCAGTCACCTTGCATAGACAAGGTGACTGTTACGCTTGCCACGAAATGCGGAATTAAAAAATCGGACTAGCGCATCATGGGTTTTGATTCTCTCGGAGCACTGGTCTCCTTAATCTCTTTACAGGCAACCGTGTAACCAGCCAAGATTCCATCCATATAGAATCGTGAAAGGGTCAAGATTGTTTCAATATGTTTGCTGTGCCTTGTCTCTTGATTACAAGTTATTTGCAAACATTTGTCCTGCCATGGAGCTTTAGCGACTTCTTCCAGACTGCGATCGCTGCTTAAAACCTTGCTGGGAATTTTTGCGAGCGACTTACCAAGCATTTCTACCTGGGTATAGCCATAGATAGTCCGAGCGCCGTCATTCCAAGCGACGATACGAAGATCGCTGTCGGTGACAACCACGGCCGGTCCGCTGGTTCCATGTCGGTTAGATGCCGCGACCCGAAGGGCCTTAGCATAAATTTCCTCATCGAGAGCATCGGGAGAAATCCCT
>JBBQAD010000186.1:0-7049 GCA_038315885.1 Fibrobacteria bacterium
AACCAGTTTGATACTATTTACCACGAACATTTCTCCTACTTTTCTTTCACCGTGGTCGAAAAAGTCTTTGCCCATCATGGCATCACTTTATTTGACGTCGAAGAACTGCCAACTCACGGTGGCTCTTTAAGAATATACGGCCGTCACACGGAGGATAATTCAAAGGCGGTTGGACAACGAGTAGCAGATCTAAAGAGTAAAGAAGAAAAAGCCGGGCTCAATCATCTGCAGGGTTATCTAAAATTTTCTGAACAGGTGAAAGAAACCAAACGCAAAGTGTTGGATTTTTTAATCAAGGCGAAACGCGAAGGCAAGACCATCGTTCATTATGGAGCTGCGGGTAAAGCCAATACCTTGTTAAACTACTGTGGGATTCGCACCGATTTTATGCACTATGCCGTGGATAAAAACCCCTATAAACAAAATCATTATTTACCGGGTTCCCGTATTCCGGTTTACTCACCAGAGAGAATCAAAGAAACCAAGCCCGATTATTTGTTTGTCGGAGTTTGGAATATCAAGAAAGAAATTGTGGAGCAAACTGCTTACATCCGGGAATGGGGCGGCAAGTGGATAGTACCGATACCCGAATTAAGCATAGTGGAATAGTTTGCTAAAGGTAGAGATACAAAAAGAAATAACTGAAAAAACAGAAAAGAGACACAGATGAAGGTTCTGGTAACTGGTACAGATGGATACATTGGAAGCTTATTAGCCCCGATGCTGATAGAGAACGGTCACGATGTTACCGGATTGGATACTGGTTTTTACCGTGATGGTTGGCTTTATGATGGTGTAACACCTGTAAAAAACACCATCAAGAAAGATATCCGTGATATCACGGAAGCAGATCTCAAGGGTTTTGATGCCATCTGCCATTTAGCCGAGCTCTCCAATGATCCGCTTGGCCAACTGATTCCCGATATCACTTTCAAGATTAATCATGAAGGCAGTGTGAAACTGGCCACATTGGCCAAGGCAGCAGGAGTGAAACGTTTTGTTTACACATCCTCCTGTAGTGTCTATGGACTCGGTTCAGATGAATACCGAACCGAAGAATCAGAGACAGCCCCTCAGACTGCCTACGCCAAATGCAAAGTCTTGGTAGAAAAAGATGTCACAGCCTTAGCTTCAGAGAATTTTTCACCTTCTTTTCTGCGCAATGCAACAGCCTATGGGCCATCACCCCGCATGCGCTTTGATATTGTGCTCAACAACCTGTCGGGCCTGGCCTGGACCACCAATGAAATCAAGATGATCAGCGATGGCACACCCTGGCGACCCCTAGTTCATGTTTTGGATATCTGTCAGGCGGTAGCCTGTGTGTTAAAGGCACCCAAAGAGGCGATTCATAATCAAATCTTTAATGTGGGTGATACAAAGCATAACTACCGCGTTCGCGAGATTGCGGAGATTGTAGCCAAAGCTTTTCCCGGTTGTACAACTAGTTTCGGAGCCAGCGATCCCGATAATCGCAGCTACCGGGTATCTTTTGAAAAAATTAAAACACAGTTACCCGGTTTTCAGTGCCGCTATGAGGCTGCCGACGGGGCCAATCAATTGCGAGAGATTTTCGAAAGAATTGGCTTCACGAACGATATATTCAAGTTTCGGGCTTTTACTCGATTAAAACAATTAGAGCATTTACTTGAAAAGGGTGATTTAAACCGAGATCTTTTTTGGACCTAAGCGAGATTTGTAGGCAGCTTAGAGAAATAATTGAAATCCATGCAGAGCTCGTCAGAAAAGTCGCCGTTAAAACCAGCATTGGGGATGCTTAAATCGCCTTCTTTAGCAGAGTTGGGTGACTTAGGTGAGTCAATGCATGCGATGGCGACGAAGCTTTACCCGCTTTGTCGCAGTATTACAGGCGAAGGCTTGCGCGAAACTTTAAGGATGATTGGCGAGCGAATTCCCTTGGAGTACACCAATATTCCCAGCGGAACCCAGGCTTTTGATTGGACGCTTCCCAAAGAGTGGACTATTCGCGAAGCCTGGATAAAAGACCCAACGGGTAAAAAAGTTATCGATTTCAAAGACTTTAATCTGCATGTAGTGGGATATAGTACTCCAATACACACCCAACTCTCACTTTCGGACTTGCGGCCCCACCTGCATAGCATCCCTGATCAACCTGATTGGATTCCCTATCGTAACTCCTTTTATAAAGAAGCCTGGGGTTTTTGCCTCTCTCAGAATCACTTGGATTCTTTAGAAGAGGGTCAGTATGAAATTTGTATTGATTCAGATTTACACGACGGACATCTAAGCTATGCCGAATGTTTTTTACCCGGCTCTTCTTCTGAAGAAGTGTTAATCTCAACTCATGTCTGTCATCCTTCACTTGCCAATGATAATCTATCGGGCATTGTAGTCGCCACCGAATTAGCCCGTCACTTGGCCAGTATCGATCATCGCTTGAGTTACCGTTTCTTGTTTATTCCCTCTATAATCGGGTCTATCGCATGGTTATGGAAAAATGAAAACAAGCTGAGTAACATTCATCATGGTTTGACCCTTGCATTACTAGGTGATTCGGGGTTTTCGAATTATAAACGCAGCCGACGAGGTAATGCTGCAATCGACATCGCGGTAGAACATGTATTGAAACACTCCGGGCAGAACTATGAAATTCGTGACTTCGCACCCTGGGGCTACGATGAAAGACAGTATTGTTCACCCGGTTTTAATCTTCCTGTGGGATGCTTCACAAGAACGCCTAATGGATGCTTTCCGGAGTATCACACTTCGGGAGATAATCTTGACTTTATCAAAGCCGAAGCCTTGGCTGATTCCCTGCAAAAGTGTATGGATGTATTTAAAATTCTAGAAGGCAATCAAAGCTATGTAAACACCAGCCCAAAAGGGGAGCCCCGTTTGGGTCACCGGGTAGCTTACAAGGGTTTCACCGGTAAGGGCGGCTTGGCGCGGGATGATTTTTCTTTGCTCTGGGTCTTAAATCAGTCCGATGGGACAAAAAGTTTGTTGGATATTGCCGAAAGAGCGGCTTATCCCTTTGCTGCAATACGTGATGCAGCCAATGCGCTTGAAGCCTGTGGTTTATTGAAATTAAAAGAAGAGGTTTAGTATGAAGGTTGTATTATTCTGTGGCGGATTTGGTTTACGGCTGCGCGAAGTGTCTGATAACATCCCCAAACCGATGGTTCCCATTGGCTATCGACCTATCATATGGCATCTCATGAAGTATTACGCTCATTATGGCCATAAAGAATTTATTCTCTGCCTGGGTTATAAAGCCGATATGTTCAAGGATTATTTCTTGAATTATGATGAATGCGCCTCCAATGATTTCACTTTGGACGGCAGTACCGGCAAACCCATGATGCACAATACCGATATCCATGATTGGAAAATCACCTTTGTCGACACTGGCGTTCATTCTAATATCGGGATGCGCCTTAAAGCAGTCGAGAAACACTTGGCTGGCGAAGAAATGTTTCTCGCGAACTACAGTGATGGTCTATCTAACGTACCTATGGATGCTTACTTAGATTTCTTTAAGAAAAAGGGAAAAATTGCCAGCTTTTTGTGTGTAAGCCCCGCGCAAAGTTTTCATACAGTAAACCTGCGACCCGATGATACAGTCGAAGATATTACTGATATGACCAAGGCTGGCCTTAGTATCAATGGAGGCTTCTTTGCATTTCGCCATGAGATATTTGATTACATAAAGCAGGGTGAAGAACTGGTTCACGAACCCTTTAAACGCCTGATTGAGAAAAATGAATTGGTCGCTTATAAATATGATGGATTTTGGGGCTGCATGGATACTTTCAAGGATAAGCAATCCCTCGATGAGCACTATGCTCGAGGCACCGCCCCTTGGGAAGTCTGGCGAAATACGAAATAGCAATTGAGAATAACAATCAAGAAAATCAAAAGTTAATACTATGCATCCACTAAAAATTCCTGGATTGAAACATCTGCTATGCTTGGGTGCACACTGTGACGATATTGAAATTGGTTGCGGCGGCACTATTCAAAGACTGATAGCAGAGTATCCCGGTTTACAAGTCACTTGGGTGGTGTTTACATCGAACGAAAAGCGAAAACTGGAGGCCGAGAAAGCTGCCGATCTTTTTTTAGAAGCTGTTGTTAACAAACAGATAATCGTGAAAGACTTTCGCGATGGCTTTTTGCCCTACTCTGGGTTAGCAGTCAAAGAAGCCTTTGAAGCGTTAAAGTCACTTGTTCAGCCCGAACTAATATTGACTCATTATCGACAAGACTTGCATCAAGATCATCGCTTAATCTCAGAATTGACCTGGAACACCTGGCGCAACCATTTAATATGGGAATATGAAATCCCCAAATATGATGGCGACTTAGGGATTCCTAACGGCTTTGTAGAATTGAATGAAACACAGACCCAACGAAAAATCAAACTCATCAAAGAGTGTTACCCCAGCCAATGGGGCAAAAATTGGTTCAGTGAAGAAACATTCTTGAGTCTAATGCGCATTCGCGGCATGGAGTGCCAAGCCAGTAGCCGCTACGCTGAAGCCTTCCACTGCCGCAAAATGTTTTTTTAGCGTTTCGCAATATCATAAACTAGTAACACTAATTAGTACCACAAACAAAAAAAGCAGCCTCACGGCTGCCCTCGATTAACTCAATTTTTCTTTGAATCTTATTTGTTTTTGCGTCTGCGGATAAAGCCCAAACCGAGCAGTCCTAAGCCGAGTAAGCCAAAAGCGGTGGGTTCGGGTACTGAAGCCAATTGACCGTTGCCAGAGAGATTTTGGCCATCGGAAACCAAGCTGAAAGCAATCGCTGCTCCCGGCGAAATCAAATACTGAGCGGCAAATTCATCAATGATATTGGAAACACCCAAAGTGAAGTTTACCGGAGCTAACGAGTAATTTCCTGTTGCAATGCTGGTTAAGTCAGTGGTGAAAAAGCCTTCCAGTAATACAGTTGAACCTTGTTGGATTTTTAGAAAATCTTGACCTAAGCCACCGCTTACATCAATGATCACATCAGCAGGTGAAAAGAAGATGTTATCAGTAGGAGCAACGCAACCGGCGATGGGAAAATACATCGCAAGTAAACATTCCCTGGTGCCGTTGTTGCTTGTAGCGCTCGTCACCTTTGCACCTGAATACACTGTTTGATTGGCGTTAAAATTACCGTATTCAAAGCTGATCACTGTTGCTTGGCTCGAAATCGCCAGCAAGCTCATCGATGCTAAAATGCCTAAAAACTTTTTCATGGAAACTCCTGAATTAACCATACCCTACACCTGACTAAGCGACTAGCGAGCCAATAATTTTAGGCGAAAGGGCTTGGAAATCAAGTGTGAAAGCAGGGACTGTAAAGATGCGCCGTAGCTTGTCGAATATCTTTACAAGCATATTGAAATTTGAGGAAATTTTTCAATACTTTTCCATACATCGGAATAATCAGCCAAAGCATCGACTATAAAAATCATCAACCGGAATTATTTGGAATTTTGTTCAGGAATTAGCGGATTCTGCTTGTGGTAGAAAATAATCGCGAAAACAAGCCAAGGCCCACCAACATAGGCCTGCACCGAGCAAAAAGGCCGAGGCACTTGCGAGCCACCAATTTTCTCCAGGCCAATAATTGCCTTGCCTTTGCCCGATGGTGCCAAGGATAAAACCGATCACTCCAAAAGCCAGGCGTTGAACCCATTCGGTTTTCTTGAAGAGCTTGGGACGCGCAATCAAATAGGTTATGACAAATCCGACAAAAGCAAAAATACTGAGCGCATGAACAATGGAGCTTACCCAGCCCACGACCGGCGCTGCAACCAAGGCCATGTTGTTTCCCTGCAGCGGAATAGCATCCAATGTTAAGGATGGTGAAAATGAAAAGGCGAAACTGGCCAATATTCCGGTAGGCACCCAGAAGAATATCAATGCAATCGGGTTTCGTTGCGGCTGCACGCTTTGCAAGGCGATTCCCAGCACAACACCCAAGCAAGAGGCCAAGGCTTCGACTGCAACCGGTTGTCGAGAGATTAACACTCCTTGGCCTAGTTCTAAACATATAGCCAGAAACATTAAAATACCCAGAACCCAGCGATTGGGAAACTTTAAGTTTTGTTCGCGTGCCCATTGTATACAAAATGCCGCTGTTACAGCAAACAAGGCTAATTGTCTGGCTAACAACCAATAGGAATAAGCCTGAAGATCAAAGGGATTAGAAAAGAGACTATTCCACTTACCGACCAGGAGATAATTTTCCAGGCTAAAATTAAAAGGTTGCCATAACTCCAGCACAGTCAAAAATACACAGGCTAAGGCAGGTAAGGCCGAGCGTGATTGTAGGGCTATGCGAACAATCCGTTTTGCTGGACGCAGCGGCTTAGGAAAGCGAAGAAAAAAGGAGAGTGTAACTCCAAGGGCGGTGCTAACACTATTGAGAATCCAATCCATAACAGAGGTCATTCGATCGGGGAAATACAATTGTAAATACTCTACTGAAAAACTGAGTGAAGCCCCTAGTGTTACTGAGACCAATAGACCTCGAAGTGGATGCCTCCCCGAGGGGCTTAACAGCTTGCCCAGGAAATACCCCAGCGGAATAAAGAGCAATAAATTCTGGATTAAATCACCGCTGGAATTCGCCTGACTTGTTAACCACACTTCACGAAGTGATTTCCAGGCTTCAGGAGGAAAGGGCTGGTAGGGCGTAAACGGAAAGAGTGTACCGTAAAGAATAAATAAGCTGTAGGCTATGCCCAAGCCAAACCAAAAGCGACGCAGATGCACTGTAATTCTACTCCAATAACCTTAATTGATAAACTTGTCTTGCAGAGGACGTCAATTCACTACTGAATTGCCGGCACTTTACCAACGATTTGCCACTTTTTGGATAACCAGAAAGCTCTAATAGTATAGCACTTGGTCAAGATTGGGACGACAATGATTTCTCAGATTCAGGTAAAATGAATCATCAGCAAGAACCGTGTGATAAAGGCTTTCTTAAGCCCTGTTTAGTCTGGATTAGTTTTGTCTCTCGATTGTCAAGTAGAGCAGGTAGACACTGATAATTCCAGTAAT
>JBBQAD010000039.1:0-12409 GCA_038315885.1 Fibrobacteria bacterium
ATCGACGAAATGGGTATCAGTTCTATCCGGTTTCCATAGGGAACAACCTGAAATCTCTCGCCGACCTTTAAACCAATTGATTCGCGAATCGACTTTGGGATGACAATTTGAAATTTAGAGCTAATTCTTACAGATTCCATACAAATTTCCTATCGATGATAACTCTGTCTTACTTATCTTACATCGATAAGAGCTTCCAGTCAAGTTGGTTTTTTTGGTTTCTCAAGCCTCAGTATCGGCAAAACTATCGACTCCAAATATCCCGCGCAAGAAAAAATGTGGTTTTTTACGAAGCTCCGAGCGACTGTTTATGACTCATTCGAAATTGCATCGGGGATACCCCAAATACAGATTTGAACAATCGAGTAAGATGAGCATTATCAAATAGGCCAACCTTATTTGCAATTGTTCTAATCGGATGAGAACCCATTTTCAGTAATTCTGAAGCTTTTTCTAGGCGATAAATATTTAGATAATGCATGGGAGACATTCCTGTCACCCTTTTAAAAGACTCTCCCAGACGAGACCTGCTTGATGAGGCGTGTTGAACCATATTGTCTAGCGTAATTTTCTTACCGAAATTTTGGTGAATGTAGGTGATCACGTTCGCAATCTCTTCATGATGAACCTTATGGCGTACAGGTTTTCGTAAGTCATTGTTCTGTTCGACTGTGAGATGTTGGCATATTAAATCAAGCAGCTGGTAGAAAGCAGACACAGCAATTAAAGGTTGTGTACATACCGATTTGTTGAAACATCGATCTAGCGATTGAGCAATTTCTTCTAGTGTTTTATAGTCTTTTCTGGGGAATTTTATTTTGGAGATAGAGTCTCTGCGAGTTTCAGTTTCAGAATAGAACATCGGAAACAGGGTTTTAAGTGCTGTTACATTCGAAAATTTATTCGATGAAATCCCTAAAGCTTCACCGTAAAACATGACATTGGTAATGAAGAGCGATCGCGTTTTAAGATAGGTGTGCACGACTCGCGGTGGAATCAGGAGTATATCACCTTGCCGAATAGGATACAATTCTCCACCAGCAAATGAATGCCTGTCCCTTTGCGAACAATGACTAATTCGCAATAGTCATGAAAATGCAGATACTTAGTCATTGCAAGTTGATTAAGACTAAGGACTGCCAGCGGAAGGCCACTTTTTTGCGGGGGAAAGCGGTTGGAATAATCCACGATTCTTCCACCTTTAAATGGCCTTGATTTCTCCAAATCCATAATTGGGTAATTTATACAAAAAATTCGTTCAGAAATACAAATAAATGCCTGAAACTTGAATAGATTCATAAAATGTACAATTTCATGAAATACGCGTCCAAGCCTAATCCTTCAGCTTTTGTAATCACCATTGCCATAGCCCTTTTTTGGTCGCTAGGCTTGTCCGCTGTTCCAATTGGTCTACGGATTGAGCTAATTGAGCACCCCGATATAAGCAATCCTGATACGAAGGTGTATAAACACTGGAATGCAAATCGCGTGCGAACGGTGGCAGTTGAGGACTCACGGCCGGAATACAGTTGGATTGTTCCTGCTGCCTCAACAAATGTGTATCAGAGTGCCTATCAAATTTTGGTTGCGTCTTCATTGAGTAATGCATCTAATAACATAGGGGATGTTTGGAACTCAGGTAACGTAGAAAGCGATCATTCTGTGGCCGTATCACATGCCGGAGCCGAACTCAAAGCGTTAACTGATTATTACTGGAAAGTGCGCGTTCAAACTACCGAAGGCTGGAGCTCTTATTCAGAGGTGCAGCATTTCAAAACAGGATCTCTCAAGAGTGAGTATGCGACCACTCGATATCCAATTGTAGAATCCCCTATAAAGGCCCGAGGTTTTGAAAAAACGGGCTCTTCTGAGTGGTTCTATGATTTTGGTCAAGCCTATTTTGGGCAAGCTCAAATCAATATCCCCTCGCTTGCAGGTCAATCAGTAACTGTAACACTGATTGAAAATAACAATCCTGCTCAAAAGGGGGTTAATTGGCACTTCTCGCAAACAGTTCTGTTGGATGTAGAGGGCAAGGCCATTGTTCCAGCAAAAAATACTTTAACAAACAACTATTCTATTGGCCCATTTCGTCATGCCCGAATCTCAGCACAGGCAACAAATTTAGATGTAAACTCCGTGATTCAGCTTGCCCATCATTACCCTTTTGATGATAGCTCATCCAGCTTTAGTAGCAGCGATGAACTTTTAAATAAGATATGGATTTTGTGTAAATATACACAAAAAGCAACCTCTGCCTATGGTGTTTACATCGATGGATTCCGCGAAATTCTTCCTTATGAAGGAGATGCTTATGTTAATATGCAATCTCATTTTGCAGTCGATAACGAATATTCCTTAGGGAGATTATCTCACGAACATTTAATGGATCATCCAACTTGGCCCTTGGAATACAAGATCCAATCAGTGTATCTGGCATGGTTCGATTATCTTTACACAGGCGATACAGAAAGCTTAGCCCATTTTTATACCAAGCTCACCCAAAAAACCCTAGAACAATTTGTGGATCGAACCGATGGATTGTTAACCAAGCAAAAATCAGGGCAAAGAACAGGCCCGATGGTGGATTGGGCATCGGGCACCAATACATCATCACAGAGTAATGGTACAACTGTTATTGCAAATGCCTTTTATTATCGGTCACTCGTTCTGATGCAAAAAATTGCCGATGCTTTGGGAAAATCCGCCGAATCCAATCGTTATAAGGTCATGGCCGAGCAGGTGTATACCTCTGTGTACAAAGTTCACTATAACACTGAGAAAAGACTTTTTCGGGACTCTGATATTTCATCTATTATAAGTGATTATGGCAATGCCTACCCTTTGGCTTTGGGCTTAACTAAACCCGAAGATTTTGCTTTTGCTTCTGCATTTCTTGAGCCTAGAGGGATGTTTCCTGGGGTCTATGGTGCACAATTCCTGATTGATGGTCTATATCGCGCAGAGCGCGGCGACCTGGCTTACCTTCGGTTAACAGCCAAAGGCTCGCGGAGCTGGAATCAAATGTTGGAACGAAGTGCCACCATTACTTACGAAAGTTGGGAAGTTAATGGTACTAATGATATCAACCATGCTTGGGGCTCTGCTCCAGGAAATCTGATTCCTAGGGGGATATTTGGGATTAGCCCATTGGAACCGGCTTGGCGAAAAATTCAAATTAAACCTCAACCCTATACAATTCGCACGGGAATCTATCGCCAGCCCACGATTCGGGGAGATGTAACAGTTCAATTTACCAATACGCCAAACTCACAATTGGAGCTCAAAGTAACAATTCCCGGCAATACTCAAGCAGAAGTGTGGCTTCCGGCCTATGGCAACAAAGTTATGGTCAACGGCAGTGTCGTAGAAGGCACTCGGCAGGGGAATTTTATAGTCATTGATAAAATTGGTTCAGGTACACATTCATTTGTGAGTCGCCGTGGTGATCTTGGGTCACCCATGCGACTAGACTCAGCCCGTTGCTCGTTGCTGCCTAATGAGGTCTACTGCTATTTCTCACATCCGGTTAAAAGTGAATCAATTAAAGATATCACACAATTTATACTGACGCCAAATGTTAGCATTGATACGTGTATCGTCATGAACGACCCGACGATAGTGAAAGTGGTGACAAGCAAAGCTCTATCCAAGGGTACTCAGTATACCTTAACTATGAAAAATATCGAAGCGGCTTCTTATACAGGAATATCCAACAAAGTATCCACTACTGCTAATTTTACAGCGAGCTATTCCTTAGCGGCATATTGGAATTTTGAAAATATTGCCAGCGATGGTAGGGTCGCTGATTGGTCAGGTGAAGGTAACGATGGAACCTTAAAGGGTAAGTGGTCTGTGAATGATACTCAACAAGTGGGAACTGCCTTAGTGCTTAATGGACAAGGTTGGATGGAAGCTCCATTTAAGAATTCATTGTCACTTAGTAACTATACCGTTTCACTTGATTTCTATATGTCACAGGGATTTCCAACCTGGGATTCCTGGGGACTGGTTAGCACCGAAGGAGCTGGGGCGAATACATTTCAGTCTGCAATATTGGATAAAAGGTTATTAAGCCAAATTGGTGATGGAAAGAGCTGGATAGGCTCAGACAGTGGACTCTTTTTGGATGCTACTGCAAAAACGGAAAGGCTTCCAATCGGAGAATGGCATAACATTCAATTTGTAGTCGCCAACAAAGAGGCTAAAGTTTATATAAACGGAAACTTTTGGGGGAGAGTTGAACTTTCAAAAAGCCCAGTTTTTATGGTAGCGGGGCAGACACTGAGACTTGGCAAATACGGTTCTAGTCAATTAAAAGGCAATTTAGATCATTGCGCCATTTTCCCGCGAGCTTTAGCTGATGCAGAATTGTCCTTGTTAGCCAATGCATCTCTTCAAAAAGTATCTAAGGAAATTCCGGTTGGCCTAAAAAACCTTAGCCTAGCCAATAAAGCCCTATTATGTAACTATAAAGACAGGGCATTTTTCCTATCTAAATCAGTGCAGTCCATTCAATTCTATAATAGCCAGGGTAAGTTAGTCTATCACTTAAAATCGCCTGCGGCGGGTGCGCACGAGATTACATTAAGTCCTGGACTGTACTACGTTCGAGTCAGAGAGAATGATTTACAAGAGTCTGTCATGTCAATCCCCGTTATGGCGCATTAATAAATATGTAATTCAGACCCCTGAGATTTTCGATACAATGAGAAAGTGAACTACTGATTTAGCTACTCATCCTGGTCGAACGACTCGCCTTCCGATGCGATTCTAAAGATTATGTTAGAAATACTGGTGGCATGTAACATCTGCCGAATTTTAAGACCCACTTTATCTAAGTTTTACCCTGCCTATTTAAAAGGCAATCCGAGTGGGTTTTAGGCCTGTTTTCTGGGAGGCTAGCCGGATTCAAAAACCAGACACCTCGGACGATCTTACAAATAATTAAGCTCAAGCTGGGCAAGTTTCTTTAAAACCCGGAGGTATTTTTGCTGCAAGCCACCAATCTCAGAGTTAACCTGCAAATTGACCCACATGCGATCGAAGAAGCCGATCCCCTGTTTTCATGGGAGCTTTCTGGAGAGGGAAATCCGAGCTCTTTTCAATTTCAAATTAACGACAAAGTTGATTTTCTTTCCCCTCTGGTAAATGCCATTCGTGAAATTCAGCCTGGTTTTAAGGGCCTTCGGCCAGATTCTTTTCAATGGTTACCATTCTCTCCAATCTACTGGCGAGTTCGCATTAAAGAAGAATCCGGGGGCTGGGGAGATTGGAGTGAAGTCCGAACGCTGTATTCCGGAAGGCGGGAAAAAGACTTTCCCGGGCAATGGATCTCTGCTTCGTTTTTTTCCAGTCCAATTGTTCCCATTTTCGGCAAAACGTTTTTCTGTCCTGAATCCTTGCAGTATGCCAATTTGTGGATAAGTGCAGGTGGAGTGGCGCAAGCCTTCTTAGACACTCAAGAAATCAGCGAAGCCCTTTTTACGCCGGGCTGGACAGATTATGCAAAACGACTGTACTACCGACGTGTATCACTGACCTCCTTGATGAAACCAGGTAAGGAGCAGCGATTGAGCCTATTGCTGGGTGAGGGATGGTTTAAGGGCATAATTGGTGGTGGTGGACGCTCCCAATTTTGGGGTGGGAGAACTTCAATTATTGCTGGCTTACAGATAAAGACGCTGAATTCTGAATTTTGGATCACGACAGATTCAACTTGGGAATATCACCACAGTCATATTCTCGAATCTTCCATGCAAAAGGGTGAAAACAGTGATGGCAATTGCAATCAGCTGATGGATGTTTCTTCCTTAGGAAAATTCGCTTGGAGAAAGGTCGATGTTTTGCCTGCGAAAGACCGCATTCCTCCAACGGCGCATCCCTGCGAACCGGTAAGGAGGCTGCCGCATTCCCTGAAATGTTCTGTGATACCAAAGGATAAGCGAAAATGGATTATAAATACGAGCCAAAACCTATGTGGCAGATTAAAAATCAATTTATCCAGCCAAGCAGCAGGCACCTTACTCAGGTTGCGTCATGGCGAGATGCTTCTAAGTGATGGAGAACTGTATACAGAGAACCTTCGCGGGGCATCATCAACCGATTATCATCGCGTCGGAAGCGAAGACGCTTATTGGGAGACCATGTTTACGTTTCACGGATTTCAATATGCGGAACTCTCGGGATGGGAAGGGGATTTGCACCCAGAGGAAATAGAGATTGTTGTTTTGGGGTCTGACTTGGAAAAGGTCGGAGATATTCAGACATCAAACCCAGTGGTCAACAAATTAATTTCAAATTGTTATTGGACACAAATCAGCAACTTTTTTGAAGCGCCCACAGATTGCCCGCAGAGGGATGAGAGACTGGGCTGGACAGGTGACATATTGGCTTATTTTCCCAGCGCTGCGTTTTTAAATCATTTGCCCGCGTTTATTCATAAATGGTTGCTTGACCTCAGTGATACAGCTGAGGCAAATGGTTCGGTTCGAGATATTGCTCCGTATCCCCCAGGATTGTTTGGAAATAAAATGGCCGATGCGGCCTGGGGAGATGCCGCGACCATTGTTCCCTGGATACATTACCAATACTATGGCGACCTCACAATTCTAGAGACACATTTTAACATGATGGAAGGCTGGGTTCGCTATTGTTGGAATCAGTCGAAAGAGGGCCTGAGACTTTTTGATTCGCAAAAAGTTGGATGTTTTGGTGATTGGTTGTCCCTAAAAACTGCGACGGGGAAATCTCTTCTGCAAACGGCTTATTTGCACAGAAGTCTAGAAGTTCTTTGTGATGCATGTACTGTTTTGGGTAAAGTGGAAAAAGCCAGAGACTATCAGGTCTTATTGGGTAAATGCAAATTGGCATTTCAAAATCATTTCCTGAAAGAAGATGGAAAAATTCTATCCGAAGGAGAACAGAAAGAGGTAACACAAACTGGACAAGTTATCGCTTTGACCTTTGGTTTGATCCAAGAATCACAAAGAACAAGTGCACTGAAACATCTCATTGTCGCCATAGGGGATAATGATGGAAAATTATCAACGGGCTTTGTGGGTCTCCCTCATTTGCTTCCCGTGCTGAGCCAAAACGGACACCATCAATTGGCATGTCAAATCTTTTTGAATAAAGAATGGCCGGGCTGGCTCTATGAAGTTTTGCAGGGCGCGACCACTATTTGGGAACGCTGGGATGGGTGGAATCCCGAAACAGGTCCCAAGGGAGGAATGTGCAGTTTCAATCACTATGCCTATGGCTCTGTCATTTATTGGATATATACATACTTAGGTGGTATACAATCTTTGGCCCCAGGGTTTTCCCGATTGCGTATTTGTCCCCGCCTGTGCCCGGATATGCCCGTTTTTGAGTGTTCTTATCGCAGTATTTACGGAATGATACGAAGCGGCTGGGAACAAAAGGAAAACGAAACCATCTATACAGTCGAGATACCCCACGGAATTGAAGCCGAGTGGGAACTCCAAACAATTACAGGTCAAACCATTCGCGAAAATCTTGGTCCGGGTCGAAGGCAGCGTTCAGTGGGAAAAAGTGTCGAGTGATTGCGGGCCATAAACCCCTACCCACCTTCGCACTTTCGGTCATGTCGTGTGAGTGAGTTCATGCGCCATGACACTACCCGGACAGAGCGCATCCAGATGTCGGCCACCGATGGCTTTCCAACTGCTTCATTGCATGCCTTCGCTAAAAGCGCACTTCCCCAGGCACGCTTAGCATTTCACTTTTCCGATAGTGCTTTGTAAAAACTTTCTGATGTGTACACTGGGCCATAATCATCGCTAACTCTAAAATTTGCCCTATGCCTCAGTAGTATTCTGTGCAAGCTTAAAGGGTTTGCTAGCCTCGCCCCAATACAGACTCATATGCGGGAAGGGCATCTCAATCCCATTTGCATCAAATTTCATTTTTAATTGACGACGAAATTCTCGACCCACTTCCCATTGCTTAATGGGTCGGGTTTTAAAGCGAGCCTTGATGACCACTGCACTATCGGCAAAATCATCGACTCCAAATATTTCTAAAGGTGCCAAAATGGAGTCTTTGTATTTCTCTTGCTGCTGCATTTCAGCACCCACTTGCTTAATCAGCTCAGTTACTTGATCAGTGTTTTCTTTGTAGGAGACTCCAATGTCAAAAACCATGGCCGACCAGCTCAGAGTCATATTGGCCAGTGTATTTATTTTACCGTTTTGAAATACATGAACTGTACCGGACATATCTCTCAATTGAATAGTACGCAATCCGATGGATTCCACCAGTCCGCCTTGCCCATTGACAATGACAACATCACCTGCGCGTACCTGGTTCTCCATCAGCATAAAGAAACCAGAAATAAAATCACGCACTAACTCTTGCGCGCCAAAGCCTACCGCTAAACCAATAATTCCCGCACCGGCTATTAAGGGTGCGATATCTACACCCACCTTTTTTAACATCAGCATCATTAGCAAAATCCATACTGTTACAACACAGCCCTTTTGAAGAATGCTCATCAAAGTCTCGACACGCTTGATAGATTCCATATCGGAGACGTCATCAACATTGTGTTTTTTTAGGAGGACTATTTTCAAACGGGACAAAAAAACGGTAATCACATTGAGGGCAATAAAACCCAGAATAGCCAGTAAAAGAAGCCCGGGAATAGTCGAAATTGCCCAATTGGTGCTTTTCTCGTAGAAATCATGCCATAATTTCGGATCAACCCACGTTTCCATTGTATCTCCTATTTCATAAATGGCATAGCCATGCTAAAAAGCATTGCCGCTATACGTTTCGAGGTTTATTGCAATTTTCTAAGAAGCTCGGAAAAAGTCAACCCTTGAAACAACTACAATCCCAATTCCAAACTGAATTGCTGCCGATATTCCAGTGCCTGGGAATCTTCTATCCCAAAATGAACGGCATAATTTGCTTTTAAGGCTTTGCCTTCACGTTCGCCTTCCAGGCCCAATCCAAAGGTGAGCAGGCGGCTGGTTTCACTTCCCAAGATCTGGTTCATTCCCATGCGCGTATGTATCAGTCCCAGAAAACCCTTGTCGATACCCATGCGTACATGGTCGCTTTGATCAGCAAAAAGGCCTTTTTGTCCATCGAGATAAAACCAAAGCGATGAAGCTGCTTGGTACACTCCCCCGATGGTCATTTCTGGAGGCAGAATTTCCCGGTAAGTTTCATCACGCAGGGTATTCTGGTGGCGAATGTAACTGCTTACATCGCGCAAGTGAATTCCAGCCTGCAACTTATCAGATAGTGGCCATTGTAAACCTAAGTCCAATCCAACTCCTATGGAGTGTCCGGTAGACCTGTCGACACCTTGACCCTCCTTTCCGATTTGTAACATATAGGCTTTTACGGCGAGGCCTCCATAAAGTCTGCTAATAAAGGGTGAAAGTCGGGCCAGGTCGGTCGCCAGGGCAAAGTGAAATACGGTCTCGCGAGCCAAACCATCTCCTTCAAATTGAACTGCGATACCCTGAGTTATACCCCAATACAGGGGGCTGGCATAACTAGAGTAGAAGGAAGGGATATCTCCAGGTAGGTTTCGGTGACTAAAGGCAAAGCTTTGATTCTGTAGAGATGCCAAGCCGGCGGGATTCATAAGAATCGATGGGCCATTGTTTACATCCGCTACACCTGCTCCTCCAAGGCCCGAATATTTGGCTGCGGGAGCGCTACTGGCAAAAAAACCGCGCAAATCAGAAATATTGGCATCAGTTTCAGAGAGTGGAGACCTTGATAACACATGCCGATTATCGTCTTCAAAAAGCAATTGACCTTGAAAATAGGCGCTGGCGGCAATGCCAAGTAAAAGACCCGAACTAAGCGAAGTCCACAAGAGACGATGATCTTGATTGGGCTTAGCATTCAAATCGGCTACAATTTTTCCACCGGGTTCGCGTTGTAATTGATTGACTGCATTTCGACAGTAAATCAAAATTTTATCGGGTTCTGCGCTCTGATTGATTTTAATGGCCTTGACCTTGCCGCGAATGTTTACATCGTATAAGACTAGAGTGAATACATAGTCACCCTCCTGCATGTCAATTTTCGTTCCAATAGCATAATCCACTTCGAGTTTTCGACCAACTCGTTTAATACAGTCATCGGTAAAGCACGAGGGGGGCATGCGGTCTTGCTTCCTGTGTAGCCGGCTATCTAGCTCTTCTGGAGAGAACACACGATAGGCGCCGCTCTGAGAGGCACCCATGTATAGTGCCTTATTAAACGTTTCACTCCACTGAAGCAGGTTGGATTCTATTTGCGGAGGTAACACCGCCAAAGTGGGAAGGGTAAGGGAATTATTTCCTGCAGCCTTCGCTTGGGGCATCCAAACCAGTAATAGATTAAGAAGCAATATATGGACAAAGTGCCGATATACTAGGTGCAAAGGACGAAGTAAAAACCGAATTTTAATTACCGATTTAAAATCCATAACGCAGTCCGGTTCTTACGGCAGGCAATGGCAATATCATCAGATCCAGATTAAAAGCAACGGCCTTTCCCCAGGTAAAGCCGGTGTTTAACACAGGTGATATTGGATCACCGAAGATTTCCACCGGACTTAAACCTGATAGCAAGTTTTTGCTATTTCGATAGTCTGCATTCAAGGTAAAGGCTCCTAGCTGAATTCTAAGCCAGCCTAGATCGGTATTAAAGAGCAGTATGTTGTCGGGCGTGAGCTGAGCATCGATAAAACCTCGGGTATTGAGAGTAACACTATCTTGAACACTGGTATCGGGTATGACATAGGTACCCAGGTTTCCATAGATTTTAGTGTAACTCAATACATAGATGCCTCCGGCAAAATCTACGGAAAAAGTATGCGATTGTGGCATCTCAAATGCGATGCGATCGTGAATTCGATAGTGTTTCTCAACAACTTCGGAGCTCAGCATTTTTCGCAAGTTATCCGGTGCCAAAAAAGAATCAGGTTCGCTGAAGCGGGTTTCTAAGGTAGTCGGATCAATAAAAAAGGGTACGGCGTAATTTGCTTCGAGCTCACCCTTTGCCACCAAATGGGCTCCCATGCGGGATTGCAGACTAAAGGGGCCCATCTGTATACCAATTTCGGGGCTCCAGACTGAACCTTGATAAAATCCATGTAACTCTCCAGCCAATTTGTCGTGAGTGTAATCAATGGGAATTTCAGTGCTGGACTCTCCACTGGCAACCAGAATTCGCCCGGCGATATCAGGCTTTAATTCTCCCGCTGCTCGGCTGGTGATGGTGTGTTTATGTACCTGAAATGCCAGCCGTATTCCCGGTTTGGGCTGCAAAGTGTAACCAAAGGTAAAGGATCGCCAATCCATTTGAAACAAGAGAGGTAAACGCAATCCGCCTTCCATGCGAACGGTTCCCGCGTCCGATAGGGCAGTATCCAAGTGTAGCTGAGCGTCGCCAATGCTGGCCTCTACGGCAAGGCTGGCATTTTCCTGTATTGAAAAAAAGGCCGCTCCTCCAAAAAGAGGTACACTCACATCGATAGAACCATTTATTCTTTGCTGAACCTTGCCTAAAAATCCGGGCAGTACGAGGGCCGAATCGCTGGCGTTGACCAGAACTTGACCCAAGGGGGCGGTGATACCAAAGGGAATGTTAACATTGAAGTTGGCCAAGCCAAAATCCACCGGACGCTTTAATGGATTTCTCCAATGTTCATACGACGCAGCACCGGCAAACTCCGCATCTGCTTGTCCGACAAACAACAGGGGCTGTGACCAAGCCTCGCTTGCAGCGAAGAAAAGACCCAGACCTGCGGTGGCAATAAATTGCTTAAGGCGTTGAATGATACGCACTTAGAGCAGTGTAGCATGAATCTAAAGTGGGAAGCCCGAAGAAATTGCGGGAAGCTGAAAGGCGATTACCCTTCAGTCAAGCTAGAACTGATTTCTTTATTTTCAAGTGGGGGATTGTGTTCCCGTACCTGAAAATTTTCCAGACCAGGCATGTCACCAATGGAATGCTTTAGGTCAGCGGAGTATTTTAAGAGCGGCACCACTCGGCGACCCAAAGGACACACCTCTCCCGTACGAGGGTTGCGTGCGGGCCTAGGTTTGCGAACTTTCGTGTAAAAAGTTCCAAAGCCTCGAATTTCAATTGTCTTGTGCTTAGACAATTGAGAGGCAACAACCGTTAAAAGTTCTTCTACAACGGTCTTCACTTCCAATTGATTTTTACCGCTGGAGCGAGCCGCCTCAAGAACTAGGTCATGCTTGGTGACATTTTTCAATTCCGACCTCCATGACCACTAGATGTTGTGGTGCCCGACTTGGAATATAACAAGCTACGGTATTTTGTCGCAACTTTTATTTCTTTTTGACTGCGAAAATGTGAGGCGGCGAATTTCCTGAAAATTAATCCAAATTTTAGGTCAGTGGAAGCGAAT
>JBBQAD010000476.1:0-2751 GCA_038315885.1 Fibrobacteria bacterium
TTACCCTTGCCAAGCAGAGCATCGAACTCGGTTAGCCGACCTTCTTCATCGCGAAATACCAAACCAGGGGGAATATGATTACCGAGTTTTTGATCAATTCCAACTTCATCTAATTCCTTAGGAATATTCTGTTCTGCATGCAGAAATCCAACCAGGATAAGAAATAGGCCACAGAAGGCAATCATTGTCTGAAAATTGCATTTCATTAGATTGACTATTTCTTTCCCTCTTGAATTTGGAGATTCTGGGATTGAAGCTTACTCTTAATTGAATTTGGTTGTGTCACTAATAGAAGCATGGCTTCTCGTATTGGAATTCGGATTTTTCCAATTGCAGGATCGAGCAATTTGTATTCGTTCAACAGTTGAGCGTCTCTGGTTTGCATGGAAACCATTTCAGGCGCTTTCCTCAACACCTGCTGATTCACAAATTCCTTATCCTTGACTCCCAAGAACCAATAATGACCGATCACTTCAACGACACCAAGGAAAACAATAACTGAAATAATCGCCAGCCAGATTTTTCCAACTTGTGGTTCGGCTTTTTCATCTCCAGAATGGATGTTAGGTGTGTGACTTGATGTATTCATTTCAGAGCCCCGTCAATTCGTGTAAGTCAGTGACTCGGGAAGCCGTGGATCATTAAATGGTATCAATGCGTGTTTTTGGATTTTCAATATAAATGCATAGATCATAAATCCGCCTACCGCAAGCAGGCTACTAATATCACTGAAACCAAAATGGGGACCGTGATGATAAAAATTCGGCATCACCAGCCAGTAAATATCAACATAGCACGTCACCAAAAGCCACAAGGCCCCGAAAGCTAAAAAGGGTGGACTGCGCTTTACATTGCGCGACATGAGATACACAAAGGGAATTGCAAAGTGACAGATGGGCAAGCTTAGGCTCCAAGTCATCCAGCCTCCAGCCCGATGGTGAAAAAACAAGGTTTCTTCAGGAATCGTGGCATACCAAATCAAAAAGAACTGGCTAAAAGCAATGTAGGTCCAGAAAACGTTGTAACCAAATAACAATTTACCGGAATCATGATAGTGATCGATTCTCACTAAATCCTTCAGATTGCCGGTTTTTTGGAAAAGTAGTGAAATTATTATTAGAACAGCATGGATAGATACTGCCGCACCCGCAAAATAATAGATGCCGAAAATGGTACTGAACCAATGCGGATCAAGAGACATCAGCCAATCAAAAGCATAGAAGGTAATGGCAAGAGCAAACATGATTAAGCCCAAGGTAGACCACTTTGCTAATTTATTGCTGATGAGAAAGTCGTTGCTGACATCCTGTTCCAGCGATTTTTTATGTAGCCACCAACCCCAAAAAATAAGGGTTCCAAAAACCAGTGCTGTTCGAACAAGCATAAACGGGGTGTTCAAATACCCCGCCTTCATATTCAACAAAGAATCGTTTTGCATCACCTCATCGTGAGTCCAATGAAAAAGATCATGGAGGCCAGCCAGAAGTGGCAAAAACAGTATCAACATAACCCATGCATTGGAAGCGATGGTTTCTGCTATGCGCCGAATCGTAACACTCCAGGCAGCTTTAGCAACATGTTGGACGAGCACAAAATACACAGCACCAAAAGTGATAACCATATAGAAGGATATCGCCGTTAAATAGGATGCAAAGAAACCCTGGTGATCTTTCCAATAGCTATAACCACAGCCTAGGGTGCCCAGTATTCCTAGCCCAAGAAACAGAGTGCTGCTCTTTGGGAAGAAACCCCCGAGTTTGTATTGATCTTGCGACATGAATATTCCTTCTTACTTGATCTGAGCCCGTTTGTTTTCGGGCAACTCGGAAAGCATGGCGTTTTGACTCTTTTGCAGAGCGCGAATATAGGCAACAATCGCCCATCGGTCGGCTACCGGAACTTGTTTTCTGTAAGCCGGCATGTTGCGAATTCCATTGGTGATAATATTAAAAAGGTCTCCATCCTTTAGATCTAGAATCCGTTGATCATGAAGGCTTGGCGGTGGAATAAAGCCTCTTTTAATGACGACTCCATCTCCCATGCCCGCCTCACCGTGGCAGACCGAACAATAAATGTTGTAACGATCTTGGCCTCTTTCCATGAGTTCAAGTGTGATAGGAACAGGAATTTTGCCGACTACTGTATCTCCGACTTGACCTAGATAATAGGCCTCATCTTCTCTTAACTCGCCTTGAGCGACTGTTCCTTCAGGAGGATGGCGCATATCGCGGCGATCTTCAAAAAAATCATTTTCTCCGTAGGCTTTGAATTTGTTCTGAGAATCCATGTTGGGATTCAAATGGATAGGTGGCTCTTCGGAGGTTTGTCCACGGCAACTAAACATAATCAGAACTGTTACACTCAACAGCAACCCAGCTAAAATGCATGGTTTATTCTTTTTGCTCATGCTTCTAAAACCTCAATGTTGCTTCCACCAATTTCAGCCAGGAGATTTTGCACAGCAGCTAAGTCAAATTTTTTGTCTATGGCTTCAATACACAGAAAAAAGCCATCGTCACTAGCACGAGAAAAATGGGCGCTTTTAAAGACGGCATGATACAATCGAGGAAGCCCATTCAGTAACAGCATTCCAAAAATTGCTCCAATGCCCGAACAGAGAATACCCAACTCGAATGTAACCGGCACAAAAGCCGGATAGCTATTGAAGGGTTTTCCAGCTATAACCAGTCGATAGGCATCTGTACTGGCCCAATATTGCAAGGCAAATCCGCCCAGCACACCTACGGCGGC
>JBBQAD010000139.1:0-8356 GCA_038315885.1 Fibrobacteria bacterium
AAAAATCGTTTGACAAGGGGATTTGGATTTTTCACTGACCCATTTACAGGTCGCAAGGCTCATCACTTGGGAATTGATTTTTCAGGTTCAAATGGTGACCCCATTTATGCACCCGCTCATGCAACGGTTTTATCGATTGAAAACGATCCGTTCTGGGGAATCAGCCTTCGCCTCGAACACCAACCCGGTAGCCAGACTTTTTACGCCCATCTTCGCAGCGTCGCCGTAAAAAAAGGCCAATTTGTGGAGCGAGGACAAGTGATAGCTGCAATGGGAGCCAGCGGAATTGTTTCAGGTGTACATTTGCATTTTGAACTTACTCTGAATAACCGTGAAGTTAATCCAGAAGAATTCTGGCTTAGACCTTCCGAAATCGTTTTTTAGATGGGAAGGGGAGTTTCACGATGCATATTCCTGCGGATGTAATCAAAAGCTGTATTGATATACGACATCGCATCCATTCTGCTCCGGAATTGTCTTTTCAAGAAAAACAAACCAAGACTTTACTTCTAGAGGCTTTGGAACCCCTTGGTTTTGAAATATCCGAACAAAGCGGTAATCCCGGTTTTAGTGCACTTTGGCCAGGACTTGATAGAACCGCATCCATCGCACTTAGAACAGATATGGATGCACTTCCCATTCAAGAGACTTCTGGAAAAGGGTGGGCATCTAAAGTCAAAAATGTGATGCATGCTTGCGGGCATGATGGTCATGCGGCAATTCTTTATGGCTTGGCCCAAATGTTAGTCCGCAATAAAAAACAGTATCCCCTCGATATCAAACTCATTTTTCAGCCTGCTGAAGAAAAGGGCTGTGGCGCTGCTGCGATGATTAAAGAAGGAGTGTTAAAGAATCCCGAGGTTAAGGCAATCTTTGCCATGCATGCTTGGCCTTCCATCGCCTCAGGGAGTGCAAGCGTTCATGCTGGCCCCATGATGGCATCGGTGGATAATTTCAATATTCAAATTGATGGAAAAGGTGGCCACGGAGCTTGGCCACATCGTTCACTCGACCCCATTCCCCTGGCCGCTCACCTTATCACAATGGCTCAGAGCCTGCTGACTCGCACCGTGAATCCCTTGGAACCTGTCGTACTGACCTTCGGCCAAGTCATTGCAGGTTCAGCCCACAATGTTATTCCCAATAACTGTGAACTGAAGGGTACTCTGAGAACCCATAATGATAAAGTCAGACGCCAGCTTAAAGCTGCCTTTGAACGAATGCTGAAAGGCGTAGTGCAAGCCCATGGAATGGAGTGTGACATTCGTTGGAGTGATGAATGTCCCGCGACCGTCAACCCACCAGAAATGGCTGAATTGGTTCAAAAGTCCATTGTAACAGCCCTCGGAGAAAAAAACACAATTGAAGAAGCTCCTAATATGGCCGGTGAAGACTTCTCCTTCTTTTTAAATGAAATACCGGGCGCGTATCTTTGGTTGGGGGTAGGGGAGAGCCAAGGCGGCCTGCATAATTCGCGCTTTGATTTTAACGACCAATCGATTGAAACCGGAATCAAGATTTACCTGCAAATACTAGAAGACTATTTTAAAACAGGCCTTTAAAAAGTATAACGAAGGCGGCCTTCCCAGATATGGGCCTGGTAGTTTTTGGAATCAAAATAACTGAAATAGCCTAGTGATGTACTAGTGTTTTCCAGAAAATCAAGATCGGGATGCTGGTCCAGTAATGCCTTAAAAAAGAATGTAACAGTTCCCCCAATGGAATGGGATATCTTGGGCTGAAGTTTGTGATCTCCGGTATAATAAGCATCATCTAATCCATAGTTTTCCTTATAAAAGTAAACTCCGTTTTGGGTATAGTATCGATAGAGAGGACTAAAAATAAAATTGGAAGTAATATATTTGTTGGCTCGAACCGAAACGGTATGGGATTGTAACTCCCAGTCGTCTCGATAAGCGCGATAATTAAGGTGCAGAGAGGCATCGAGGCCGGAGATATAGCGACGATATTCAATCCAGGCCGCACTGCGCCAACGCTCGGGTAGATGGGTTTCTGTGACCAGTATAGTGTTTTTATTGTCGATATGTTTTTCGATTTTTCGATAGGGGTCGCTTAAAAAACCAAGGTCTCTTTCGCCTTCTACGCCTATGCGGATCAAGCTTAGAGGTGATAATACCTGGGTAATTGCAAAGGAAGCCTTCTGTACCTCTTTTGCATAATCGGTGTAGCTTCCGTCCTCTCGAATTTCTCCCACCAAATCGCTGCTGTATTGGGCACTGAGACTCAGTGTTGTATTTTTTTGGAATAACTCTTGTATTAAGCTTATTGCTCCTGACTGCGACTGATAATCCACTTCTTGGCTACTGTAATAAGTCGCACTCAGTGAAGTATTTCCACCTATTCCCTGTTGCAAGCCAAACATCAATTGACCACGGTTTTTTTCAAAGGTTTCTGAATAGTTCCTTTGCGGGCGTGAAGCCCCTGAAACCCCATCGACAGGAGGAATGCTGACCTGGTCGAGTTCAACATCAAGAAGAAGTACAGTTCTCTCCCATATCGTCTTGGCTAATGAAAAAGCTGATGTGGTCACTTTGACCTCTGCATTATCAGTAGTGTGATAGAGGGTGTATTCCAATTGGTCAGAAAAAACAGTGCAACACAGGCAGCTCCAAAGAAGGAGAATCCTAACAGATAATTTGACAGGTAATGCTGTTCTAGGCATTGATGTTATTTGGCGCAACCACAGCCTCCGCCGATGCCTGAGGCGCCGCCCATCGAACCTTCACGGGTAGAGTAAAATTTATCTTCCAACGATTGCTTGCTGAAAGCCGTTCCTGGATCCATAATCGGGTCAGCTAATTTTTCACGTTCATAGGGTTTTACAGATGCGCAAGCGCTCAGCATTAGTATTACTATGGTCAGGCAAGCAGCTAAAAAATTTGTCTTCATATGTTGCACTTCAAATGAGTCACTTTGGCTTGAGTTCATGGCTTGATTTACGGATGCGGCTGCCCTTCGGCAAGGAGCTTTACCACTTCTTCTTCCATTTCATCGGTCATGCTTTCAGTATAGCCGTCAAAACGACGGCGAATCATTCCGCGTGAATCGATTAAGACTGCGCTGGGCATACCTTGAATACCAAAGGTGGATGCTGCCAATTTTTTGCCATCGTGGAGAACCACAGCTTTCAGTTTTCGTAGCTCCATAAAACGTTGTGCATTGTTTTTATCATCATCAATTGATATGGTTAACAGTACCAATTGCGGGTGCTTGGTCTGAATGGCTTCAACTGCCGGGAGCGTTTTTTTGCAGGGCAGACACCACGAGGCCCAAAAGTCCAAGAGGACAACTTTTCCTTGGAACTGATCCAACTGGGTCATACTTCCATCCCGTAAAGAAACCAAACTAATGCCCGGAACCTTTTGCGCTTTGTCTTTGGCAAATGTTAACAATAATCCGCCGAAGAGACAGACTGTAAACAAGGTCAGGTGGAAACTTCTGGAGAGGCTAGTGATAAATTCTCTCATGTGATTGGCCTTACTTACCTTACCTGATTTACATGCCTTTGTATTCATTTTTACCGACTGTATTGCTGTATTGAGCTCCCATATCCATCCATTCAATAATTCTCAGTAAGTCTTTATTGCCGGGCAAGAAGGGATGAATAAAACCGGAGCTGTCTTTTTCCCATAATTGAGTGTGATCATACGAGGTCGGTCGGTATTGGGTGTTGGCCCCCGCGGGTGATTTTTTATCAAGCTGCTTGTTTAAAAGCACCCATGCTAAAGGACTAAAACGCGCACCATAGGAATGAGCATAGGCTGTTTTTTTATTGTCCACGGTTTTATAGAGTTCCGCTTCAGTTAAGCTTTCATAAATGCTGGAAACCCCGTCGATGGCTTTGTCGGAAGTTTCCTCCAAAACTAAGCCACCGCCCAATCCAGCTGCCTTTGTAGCAGAGTGACATTCATAACAGCGCGCCCTGAAAATGGATTGAATTGTACCACTTTGATCGCTGCTCCCAAGACGATAAAAATCGACTGTGTCAAGCGTGGCGGCAGAATGGGCGATGACTACATCGGCATTGTCGAAACCAGAAAGGAATTCGCGAAGTTTGTTTACACTCACTTTAGCTGTTACGGGGTCTACTACTAGATCAAAAATTTCTTTGTCTTGGTCATGCGAACCATGACAACCCGTGCATAAACGTTGTTCGCCCGGCATTACATGCACCCAGGTCAACTGGTTAACCAGCATCACCCCATTTTCATCCAGGGTTTGCAGATGCATGGATATCCCGGCGGGAACTTCAATGGAAAATGAACCGTCGCTACGGACATCTCCATAGCCAATGACTTTTTGTTTTTCGAAGCTGGTATTACCAATAGCTCCGCCGCGCTTATTGCCATCAAATGGAAGCGGAATTGCTTCTAAGACACGCACATATTTTGCCTGACCCTTGCTTCCATCGTGGTTTATCCAATTGACGTCGGGGTGCATTTGACGGTCGACATCTCCACGACTGTAAACATTGGCGTCAAAAAACTTCCCGCTTGTAACACCTTTGCTAGTGGCAGTTTTTACCAAGGGATTAAAATAGTCATTTTTAGGTTTTTCTCGGCTGGTAACATAGACCGGGTCAACTTCATTCATTCCTGCATTATTATAGACTAGTTTCCGATTGTTACCATCCTTATCCATCACATAGAGTCCATAATCAACCGAAGACTCCACTCCTCCTCCGACGGCATGTGGCGACATGGCCACGATGATGCGTTCTTTGCCGCCATCTTTTATGGGGTAAGGGGTTTTATAAACCGCCACCGCTGTATCACGGGTGTTATTGAAGGGCGATTCCGAGCCTGTGATAAAGTCCAAATTATCTTCAGACTTGGAGATATCAATGGCTGCTATTGCCCCACCTTCAAAAGCTGAATTTCTTTCCATCACGGCAGCAGCTAAGCGTCCATCGAACATTTCGCGGATTTCTACAAAGGCACGGCTTCCGCTTTGAGTGGGAGTATGGCTGCCGTACAAAACAAAGAGACCGGTTCCATCGGGATTGACGGCAAAAATGGAAACCTTATTAATATCACCCACATGCTCCCAGCGACAGAAATAGACTTTGCCGCTCGAATGCACGATGGGATTCATATCATGGCTTTGGTTGAAGGAAATCTGACGAATGTTATGCAAGCGTCCATCAGCCCCTTTTTCACCCACGTGGAGCACGGGAGATTGTCTGCGCTCGTATTCATCTACAAAACCGGGACGGGAAGAGGTAAACACGATAATGGAATCTGTTACATAAGCGGGATCCATATCATCGAAATTTTCAGTTCCTGTGGTCAAGGCAACGAGGTTGTCTCCATTTAAATCCATTTCATAGAGGCGCCATTTATTATCTCTGCCTTGTTCTCTCATAGAAAACAATACTTTTTTTCCATCGTACGAAATTTCAGGGTCAGAAGCAGCTCCAATATCCTTTTCTGAACTACCACGTGTGTAACGCTGAGTCAGATTGCGGACCTCGCCTGATGGGGAGATGGGACTTAGTAGACTGATGTCAGAACCGGGATAGAATTCATCACGATTGCTTTTCATCGCATTGTTATTGTTTCGGCCAACGCTATTTTCGCTTACAAAAAGTAGTGCCCCACCTTCATTGGTGCGCGACAACACTTCATCGGCAGGTTCAATGCATGAGAAGAACAAGGAGACCGAGATAAAAAATAGTAGGACTGATAATATTGGGGACTTTCGTTTATTTGATAACATGCTTCCTCCTAAAATGCCCATCCTTGGACCTTCAATAAAACTGAATGCCAATCAATAGGGATATATTATGCGAAAGTGCCGGTTTTACACTGCTAATTCTTTGCGCATAGAGCTGATCGCGAATACTGTAGTGCAATTTTAATTTTTGGCTCTTCTCAAAGTAGGGCAGGGGAATCCGATTTCCAAAGCCGATTACGCCTCCTAAATTGGGAACTGTTCCCTGATATAAAGCGCTTACTCCAATTAACAAAAAGGGGAGCGATTCCACCCCGATAGCTCCTTTAGGGATATAACCCCAAATAGGTAGACCAATTAATCCATCCAAATTGATCAGCAAATTGTTTTCAAAGATGCTGGCATTATAAATACTCTTGGAGAAGGGAGATTGTAAGCGTCCCACGCCTATACCAAGTTCTAGATAATATTTAAGAGGTTCGGGAGACCAATCCACAAATCCGTATCCATAAGGATTACTACTGCCCAGCATATCAGCTGAATAAGTACCTCCTAAAAGACCATAACTGTTAAAGGGTGATTCGGATTTACCATTGCTGCGTTTTTTAAGTGCTGTCAATCTTCGTTCCGATGTATCCATCGGTTTTTCTGTTTCACTGCTAAAATTTTGAGCTCTTGGCTCCGGTGGTGGTGCCGGCTTGGGAGCTTCAACTTTGGGAGGGCTAGGTGGAGCTTCGGCAGCTGGTTTGGTCACCGTTTTCTTGCGAAGGGTTTTGCCTTTACTCGATTGTGAATACACTGTCACACTGAGTAATCCCATACAAATAAGTCCGAGAACCAGGCTCGGAAATTTCATATTTGAATTTTCCTGATTACATCCATTCCGATCGATTCTCCTTGTAAACTCTATGAACGCACTAGAAAGAACTAGGACGAACTATAGGGTTCTTTAGGTTAGTGTACTATCCAAAACTGAACAAAAGCCCAAGAGTGGTTTCCTGAAAAATGAGCAGTTCACTGCGATTATCATTGCCATTGTTGATTGAAGTAAATAATTGCTTGGTTTCAAAACGCAGGCCAAAACGGGGAGAAAGAAAATAGCGGAGGCCAGCTCCGAAATTCATTCCTAAGGATGATACTGTGTGGGAGCCAATGGCATTTTGAGCCGACGTCAAAAAAAGTCCACCTCCGATTAGACCGTAGGGAACAGCTTTTTTCGAGGCACCTAGATTCAAGAGGCCACTGGCTGTCAGTGGAAATAAAGTCGCATATTGTCCAATCACTTCGGCAGCGGCCAATTCAAAACTTAAGGAACCATAATTCATGCCTGCGCGAATCCCTGCCATTTTGCTGGCTCCCATAAAGCCAACATGAGGCGAAATTTCATACATTCTGCCGTTTTCAGCTGCAGGTGAGACATTGACAATACTAAGTATGAGAAAAACCAGCGAAGCAAGCTTTAAGCGCTTTCCCAGCTCGATAAACACATTCATTAACACCATCCCAGCCTGTAGCCAATTTTCGGTTTTAACATAGGTCTTTTCAAGCGTTGCCGAAACGGATGGATTTTCAATTAGTGTGGGATAATAAGGCAAAGCGAGTGCCAAAATTTTTCGAGATTTTCAAAATGGCGTGGAAATTGGAAAAATCTAAAAGGCGTCTCAAAAAGCCTTAAAATTTCCTTTAATTCAATAACTAATTAGGACAGTATCGAAGAAAATAAAGGGGGAAGTTGGGAGAAAAGTGCCGTCAAAGGGAGGAAGCTCAGAAAACGAAATCAAGGCTGTACTTTTTTGCCCAGATTGAACTAAATCAGGGCCTTTTAGCCCACGCTCTCGGGGGTCAAACGTCAAAGAGCATTGAGCAATTGGTTATTACAACGTAAGCGTTTGTCTCTCTAGCCTTTTTGTTCTTTAGGTTTTTCCAGCTTTCCACCTGCTTCAACCCAACCTTTTAAGCCACCTTTGAAATGACGCAGGTTGGTGTAACCTTGTTTTTCTAAAAGTGAGGCAGCCTTGCACCAGGCTTCACATGTTGGTCCGCCACAATAGGCAACGATCAACGCATCTTTTTCTTTGGGGAGCTTGCTGGTCAAGACTGTTTCGCCCCAAGCCAAATTCAAGGCACCGGGAATATGTCCCTCAGCGTAGGATTTCTCTCCGTTGGCATCAATGAGAACCACTTTACCTGCTTTGATCCACTCGGATAGTTCAGTCTGACTGACCTCGGGCGCCTTTTCATGCCAGGCTTTGTCCGTCATACCAATTTGCTGAGCTTTTGCTGCGCCATCAGACTTAGTTTCTTTCTGATAATTACAACCATCATGTGCCATTGCATTCAAAGCAACCACTGCAACGACGAGAGAGGCTGTACTGAGACTGCGAATCGTTTTTGTTAACATTACTTTTCTCCTTTGGGAAATTTCAATAAAGTAGCCCTTGATAAACTAGTCAGATCAAGTTCAAGCTGCCACCTGACATAGAATACAGGTTTAAGGCGACATAGGCAAGCATCAAAGTTCGATAGCGTCGGGCTTTGTGAGAAAGGCAAAGTAAATGAATCAAGATAAAATCATGACTAGTCTGGAAAAACCCCTGCGCGTGATTAATTCAGTGGCTCCGATTCGAATTTGCGATAATGGAGGTTGGACGGATACCTGGTT
>JBBQAD010000089.1:0-9524 GCA_038315885.1 Fibrobacteria bacterium
GATAAAAAGCGTTCAGAAGTGGGACTAACCTATATCTACGGGATTGGCCCTGCTATATCACGAAAAATCTTGGCGAAGGCCAAGATTGATATCGATAGGCGTATCGGACAACTAACTGAAGATGAACTCGGACGCATTCGACGTATTATTGAATCTGATTTTCGCGTTGAAGGTGATCTGCGGGCAGAAATTGGGATGAATATCAAGCGCCTGGTTGACATCAACTGTTATCGTGGTGTTCGCCATCGCAGGGGATTACCCGTTCGCGGTCAACGTTCGAGAACCAATGCTCGAACTCGTAAAGGTCCTAGAAGAACAGTGGCTGGCAAGAAGAAAGCCCCGACCAAGTAAATTTTTTTGAGGTATAAGAATGGCTGAAGAAGTAGTAGCAGAAAAAACCGAAGCATCCGCAACCGCAGTGGCCGGAGCAGATGCAGCTGCGGATAAAACCAAGGCGAAGAAGAACAAGAAGCGTGTCGACATACAAGGCATTGTTTCTGTTCGTGCTTCGTTTAACAATACTGTGGTTTCCATCTGTGATCAGCGTGGCAACGTGGTTTGTTGGGGAACACCCGGTAAAGCAGGATTCAAAGGTTCTCGAAAGAGCACTCCTTTTGCAGCTCAGGTAGCAGCCGAGGCCGCAGCGAGAGAAGCAATTTCAATGGGAATGAAAAAGGTTGACGTTCGAGTCAAAGGAGCTGGTGCGGGACGAGAGTCTGCTGTGCGAGCGCTTAAGATTGCCGGACTAGACATTATGTCTATCAAAGATGCCACTGGTATTCCTCACAATGGCTGTCGTCCCAAGAAAAAAAGAAGAGTTTAAACAATATCAAGCTTAATAATCTTAATTGTATCAGATTTTTTAAGTACGGAGAAGCAAAGTTATGAAGTGGAAAGCCCTCCATATGCCCAAGACCATAACGAAGGAAGACGGCCATGCCCGTTATGGCAAGTTCGTCATTGAACCATTCGAACGCGGCTGGGGTATTACCGTGGGTAATGCTTTGCGACGTGTGTTACTCTCCAGCTTGCAAGGGGCTGGAATTGTATCGGTTAAAGTAGAAGGCGCTCAACATGAGTTCTCTACTTTAGAAGGCGTTAAAGAAGATCTTGCCGATATTATCCTGAATATCAAGCAACTTCGCGTCAAACTACTTTCGGATGAGGATGCTATTCTTCGTTTGGATGTGTCCGGTGAAGGCGAAGTCAAAGCCGAAAACATCGAACCCAATCCCGACGTCGAAATTCTCAATCCCGATATGCACATTGCCACGCTGAGCCAAAATGGAAGTCTCACAATTGAAATGAGAGTTTCTGATGGACGCGGCTATGTTACATCCGATGAATTAAAGCGTGAAGAAGATCCAATTGGGGTCATACCAATCGATGCTAACTTTAGTCCGGTAACCAAGGTTGCCTACGAAGTCAGTGATACGCGCGTTGGCCAAAGAACTGATTACAATCGTTTGCAGATTGAAATTTGGACCGATGGTAGCATTGAGCCAGAAGATTCCATCGCTTATGCTGCAAAGCTCTTGGTTGATCATTTGGAAATCTTTATCAATTTCGAAGGTGAGTTGGAGGCTGCCGAAGAAGTTGTTCGGGATGAAGAAAAAGAGCGCATTAAACAATTGTTAAAAATGCGGGTCGATGAACTGGAGCTTTCCGTTCGTTCAAGCAATTGCCTGCGTATGGCCAATATCCATACCATTGCAGACTTGGTGCGTAATGCGGAACCCGAAATGCTGAAGTACAAGAATTTTGGTCGGAAATCATTGATTGAATTGAACGAAGTGTTAACCAGCATGGGTTTGCATTTCGGAATGGATGTCGATTTCTTTTTAGGTGACGAGAACTAGATATTTGATGGCTGCCATTCGGGCAGCCATGGAGCAATGTTGCAATGAGACACGGTGTAAAAACAATCAAGCTGGGCCGAAATGTCGGACATCGGCGTGCCATGTTAAAAAATTTAGCCACTTCCGTTTTGGAACGGGGCTCAGCAGAAGAGATGCGTGAACGACATGTTATCACCACCATCGATAAAGCCAAGGCTATTCGACCGATGGTAGAGAGACTAATCACCTACGGAAAAAAAGGTGACCTAGGTTCGCGTCGGCAAGCAGCCCGTTTTATAACCAAACCTGAAGTGTTACAAGAACTCTTTTCAACCATTGGGCCTCGCTATGCCGATCGCGTGGGTGGTTACACCCGCGTATTACGGGTTGATAAGCGGAGACATGGTGACAACGCACAATTGGCCATTATTACACTGGTTGAAAATGAAATCGTGAAGCGTCCTAAGAAAAAGAAGAGTCCGAAGAAAGCGGCTGCTAAAAAAGTGGATATCACTCAAGCTGAAGTTAAGGCTCCAGAGGCAAGTGTAGAAGAATCTAAAGTTACCGAATCAAGCCCCGCGGCTGGATCGACTACTGCCAGTGCAGGTACAGAAAAGTCAGAATAGAGTTACCATACTACTTTGTAGAATGGTCTTTTGACACACTTGAAAAAAACGCCCCGGCAAGTCTGGGGCTTTTTTAATTATAGGCCTACAGCTAACTTTGGAAGTAATCTTTTGATTGTTTTACCAGTTTGCACTGAGCGTCAGACCCGGAGCCGGACGCGAATTTTTTAAAGGTATTAGTGAGGCGCCGATAGAGTATTGATACTCGGGGAATTGCCTTCTTACATTGGATGCGCGCAGACCAAAAACTCGCCAAGCCAATAAGGTACACAGCATTCCCGATGCATATGGAACAATCGTAGGAACGATTTCATCATCTTGGCTATGCTGGTATCCTGCAAAGCCGAGGAGAGCAATACCGGAAAAATACCAATACCAGCCAGTGCCGATTTCTTGACCAACTAAGTTAACCGAATTCTCCATCAGTTTGACAGAAAGACCCATTGCGGGTACGGCAGCCGCAACCAGTCCTGTCCCTCCATAGATTAGCGCATCGTTCTCGGAATACAAACCAAAACCACCTGCCACTAATCCGGCAGCACCGACCAGATTGCTGACTAAGACTCCATAATATGCATGACGGTAGGATTTTCTGGATTCATTGCCCTGCCGTTTATGCAGAGTGCTACTTCGATCGGGTACGCCATCGGCTGCATAGGCAATCTGTAATTCATCCGAATGCGCGGTTTGAGGAAGCATCCCCACAAATAAGGCAATAGCTATGAGACCCTTAAGAATTTGAGAGCGAAGCTTTTTAACTGTGAAAAATAAGATTGAATTCATGTTTAACAATATAGATCAAGCGTCAAATTGGCGCGACTTCTACAGAAGATATCATATCCGATTTTTTTACTGAAAACTTGTGGTTCATTGCGGCTTTAAGCAGCACCCTAAAAGTCGACCTGTCTATAAAAGCAGCGCCTGATCGGACAATTCATTTTTGTCGTCTATTTGATAGGGAAAGTGAGAGGCAAGAAGAGCGCTCATACTCGCCACTGCTTCGCAGGCGCCCGCTTGATAATTGCCAGCAGCAAACTGCTTTTCCATTTTTTTGCAGAGTTCATCCCAGACTGTTTGCGGAACTTTTTTGTTAATTCCTCGGTCAGCTACGATTTCGACCGCGTGTTCGGCTAAGAGGACGTAAATCAAAATGCCGCAATTGCCTTCGGTATCCCATACGCTCAATTCACCAAAAACTTCGATGGCACGTTGGCGTACACTTTGACCCAGCCGCAAATGTTCCAATGAAAGGGAGGCTTCGACAGCGAAACGAATTTCTCCGCTATGGTGACTCTCTCCTGTTGCAACTGCTTCGCTAATCTTTTGAACGATGGACTTGGAAAAAAAATGACTGGCTCTCCAGCGAGGCATACTCAAATGCTTTAAAAGTCTGGCTATTTGCATTTTACCACCTTCCCGAGGCGCCACCGCCTCCGAAGGAACCCCCGCCTCCGCCGAATCCTCCTCCACCGAATCCACCTCCACCGAATCCACCTCCAAAACCTCCGCCACCCCAAGGTCCGCGCCGTCCTCGAGAAGAAAAACCGCTGCGTGAGGCACTGGTCATCGTGAGAATCATGGACAGAAACCCTAAAAGGATAGCGAAAACCAGTGAGCCGAGCACAAACCAAAAAAGAATGGAAGCAATGGCTCCCATCGTTATCCCAGCACCTTTCGAACCAAATAAAGGTCGAAGTACGGCACCTAGTATAAAGAGCACAAAGATGACCAAGGGAAATTTATCGGCTCGGGAGCTATTGCGACTTTGTTTCACTGGCGGAGGCAAGGCTTCGCCACGCACAAGAAAGCTTAGGGCTTTGACTCCTGCCAGAACTCCAGCATCCCAGTCTCCCGTTTTAAAATAGGGAAAGATTTGTTCATCTAAAATGCGCTTGGCCAAGGCATCGGGAATCGCGCCTTCCAAACCATAGGCCACTTCAATGCGGGCGTTTCTATCCTCTGTGGCAACCAGGAGAAGAATCCCATCATCGACTCCCTTACGACCTAACTTCCATTTCTCAACCAGTCGTATGGCATAGTCTTCAATTGCCTCTCCCTGCGTAGAAGGAATGAGGAGCACGGCGATTTGAGCACCCTTGGTCTTTTCAAGTTCGGTGAGTTCGCTCTCTAATTGCTGCACAGAAGAGGGCTTTAAAACCCCGGATAAATCTGTAACCCGAGATTGGAGTGTAGGTAAATCGCTTTTGGCATAAACAGAATTAATTCTGGGATTAACCAGGCAGAGTAACAACAGACAATAAAAAAATTTCCAAGGCATAGAGTTTATTGCCTATTTGCCAAAATCAACCGTGGGGGCGCTCTGTATTTGCTTTTCGTTCTCGACTGTAAAGTTATTCTTGCGGGTATAGCCAAACATTTTTGCGGTCAGATTGCCTGGAAAACGCCGTACGGCCAGATTGTAATTCTGGACTGCATCGATATAGCGACCCCTGGCCACTGTTATTCTATTCTCAGTGCCTTCTAGTTGAGCCTGTAAATCACGGAAAGAACCATCAGCCTTTAATTGGGGATAATTTTCAGAGATGGCCATCAAGCGCGACAATGCACCCGTCATTTGAGACTGAGCTCTCTGAAAGGCTAGAAATGCTACTGAATCATTAACTAGCTCGGGAGTCGCTTGAATCGATCCCACTCTCGCTCTCGCTTCAGCCACATCTTTAAATACTCCCTCTTCGTGAGAGGCATAACCTTTAACGGTTTGAACCAAATTGGGAATAAGATCAGCTCGTCTTTGGTATTGATTGAGTACCTCGGACCAGGCTGAGCTCACTGATTCATCTCGTTCTTGTAGAGCGTTATATCCACATGAACTCAAGAAGGTTAAGGACAGAAGGGCAAATAACATCAGGGTTAAAGGAGGCTTGGAAGCATTGGAAGGATTAGAAATTTGAATGGGCTGGGGACGCTGCATAGTTACCTCCGAGGCCTAAAAGTAACAAGTCATGGAGAGAGAAAACCATCGCAATTCCTTAGCGAAAAAAATCTCCCTAATTAGCCTGATTTTTTACCAGAGTAATTTCCAATTACTACACTTCGAAAAGACCCTTGGTTTATTCTGGAGACGGGAAAGAGAGATAGAAGGTGAGTGAGGAACAAGGATACGAAGCAATTGATTGTAACTTTCACGATGTTCTCGAAGCGTTGTGTACGCGAAGGGACATTTGCACTTTAAATCATAGCCAAGGTCCAAACCGGGTAAGAAGTGACCGGGGGCGAATTGTCGATTTGTATACCACTCGCGGGGCAGAATTTTTACAGATGGATAACGGAAGGGAAATTCGGCTAGACCGAATTGTTCTACTTAACGATCATCCGCCAGAAGATTATAGTGGGAAAGAAAAATCATAGCCTTAAACGGGTATCTTTAAAAATTCGTACTACAGAATCAGGCAATGGATAACCCTATTCAAAACTCTGTTTTATTTTTGTGTACAGGTAATTACTACCGCAGCCGCTGGGCAGAAATTTGTTTCAATCGACTGGCCCTTCGAGCGGGTCTACCTTGGAAAGCCCACTCAAGGGGACTTACGGTAGCCGAATGCAGTGGCAATGTGGGGCCGCTATCAGAAGACTTGCTTCAACATTTACGCAGCCAAGGCATAACTTGGAAGCCCCATTTCAGAATGCCCAAGCAAGTGGAAATCACGGATCTGGAAGCTGCAAGCCAGATTATTGCTTTAAAAGAAACAGAACATCGACCTATGATGAAACGGGCTTTTTCTGCCTGGGAAGATCAAATACTGTATTGGAATATTGAGGATGTCAGACCTTCGGAACTGTATCACCCCTTGAATGAAATTGAAAAGAAGGTGACAGTCTTGATTGATACACTTCATTCTGCTTAGTCAATATTATATGATTGAAGCTACTGATTTTTTGGATCAGCAAGTGGCAAGACCAAATAAATAAAAGGAAAATTGGAAACTAATCTTGATCCCCAGATAGCATTTAAGCTGGATCAACTGCCGAATACTCCTGGCGTCTATTTGATGAAGGACAAGGCAGGAGAGACCATCTATATCGGAAAGGCTGTGAGTCTACGTAGCCGGGTGCGCAGTTATTTTAATGCATCCCTGCAAAACCATTTGGCCAATCAGGTGCTTCGATCGCGAGCTAAAGATATCGAATGGATCAGTACCGCCAGCGAGATGGAAGCTCTCATTCTGGAAGCTAATCTGGTTCGTAAACATAGCCCCCGGTACAATATCAATCTTAAAGACGATAAGCATTTTCCTTATATCCGAGTTACATTGAGTGAAGATTTTCCCCGTTTTTTGATAACCCGCAGAGTGACATCAAAATCGAAAGATGTTTTCTTTGGACCCTATACCAATTCTCGTGCCATGCGTAACACAATCAAGTTGATGCAGAAATTGTTTCGTATTCGGGATTGTGACTTAAAACTGCCTCCTGCCGAAGCGATTCGGCCTTGCCTCAGCCACCATATCAATCGCTGTGATGCTCCCTGCGCCTTCTTGATAGAAAAAGATGCCTATCGACTTTTGGTGAACGAAGCCCTGCTACTACTAAAGGGAAAGCACCGAGAGCTACTCGATAAGCTAAAAGCCCAAATGGCGGAGGCGTCCAAACAATTGCGTTTTGAAGAAGCAGGACGCATTCGTGACCAATTGCACAACTTGGAGACCACCCTGGAGAGACAGCGGGTTGACTTGGGAACCGAAGATCAAGCCAAAGATATTCTGGCGGTAGCCCGAATTGGGAAAACCGCCTGTGTTATGTTACTGATGGTTCGCGATGGCTTTGTAACCGATAGAAAGCACTTTCAAGTTCAATGTCCCTTGGAACAGGAAGAAGCTGAAATCATTACCAATTTTGCTGAAGATTTTTATAGAAATGCGGGTGAAGTCCCGCGTGAAATTCTTTTGTCACACTCCTCGGGAGAGGATGAAAAGCTAGAAGCCATTTTAAGGGAGCTAAGAGGAAGTCCCTGTTCATTAGAGGTTCCACAACGTGGGGAGAAACGCCGACAGGTCCATTTGGCCACGGAAAATGCCAAGATGATGGTGGCTGAATTTGTGGCGCGCAAAGAAAAGAAAAATCGCCTGGATTATCGGGTGATGGCTTTGCAGGAAGACCTCAATATGGAGCATCCCCCCAAACGAATAGAGGGTTTTGATATCAGTCATCTCTCAGGCACCAATACGGTAGCCTCCCAAGTGGTTTTTATCGATGGAAAGCCAGCCAAAAAGGAATATCGGCATTACAATGTCAAAACCGTGCAAGGGATTGATGATTTTGCATCGATGCATGAAATTTTAAGCCGAAGAGTGAGACGGCTGTTGGATGAAAAACGAGAGTTTCCAGACCTTATACTAATCGATGGAGGCAAAGGTCAATTGGGGGCCGCTGTTGAAGCTTTACGGTCACAAGGGGTAGATACTCAAAAAATTATCGGACTAGCTAAACGTCTTGAGGAAATATTTTTGCCGGGAATTTCAGATCCGATTTTGTTGCCGAAAAGCTCTCCCAGCTTGCAACTGTTACAACAAGTCCGTGATGAATCGCATCGTTTTGCCATTACATTTCAACGTTCTAAGCGAAAAATCACACTGACTCAGTCGTGGCTCGATGAGGTCGAAGGAATTGGACCAAAAATCAAGGCGAAACTGTTACAACATTTCAAAAGTCCTTCTGAGATTGAGGAGGCTGCCATCGATGAACTGGTGATTATTGCCGGTGTTAAATTAGCCACTGCGATTCGGAGCTATCTGGACGCTAAGCCTCAGGTGCTGTAAAAAAGTTCATAGCTACTCAGCTAGTCTGTTTTTGTATTTAGATGTATTCGAAATCAAATTTTACCTTTTCCCCTATAGATCTGAGACGAATTTGTTAAAAAATGGAGAACAATTGCGCTTAACTTGTTACCATTTTATCCCTATTTTTGTTTCGTCGTTTGAAACAGTTTCCCCTTTGGAGTTTACATGCTTGATGTGAAGGTTTATGAAAAAAGAGCAGCGAAGTTTTTAGATAAAATCGCATCGGGTCACTTTAGTGAGTTTAACCCCTTAAAAGCCGAGTTTGTCTATGATGGGAAGGCGCCCATCCCTTATTCACAATTGGGCAAATTGAAATCAAAATTTAAGGATATCAAAAAAGATGAACCTTGGGGCGAGTTGTGGGGCTCGGCCTGGTTTCGCTTTGAAGGAGTGGTGCCCAAAGCCTGGAAAGGCAAGGAAGTGTTTGCCTGTATCGATGTGGAAGGCGAAGGAGCCATCTGGCAAAATGGTACGCCTGTGCAGGGATTAACTGGTGCGAGAAAGAGTTCCCTGATTCAAAAAAGAGGCTATCCACTTTTTAAAAAAGCTAAAGGCGGAGAATCAATCGAATTATTGGTTGAAGCGGGTGCCAACCAACTTTTTGGTCAACATGATAATAAAGGACCATTTCATTTAAGGGAAGCGGCCTTGGTTATTTTCGATCGGCAGCGTTGGAATTTGGAAATGGATTTGTTGGTGATGAACGATCTGTTCCGCAAGCTAGCACCTAATTCAAATCATCGCAGAAAATTATTATGGGCTATCAATGAAACGGCCAATGCCTGGGATGATGGGAAAGGGATTGAGCAATGTTTACACATAACCAAAGCTGCCTTATCGAAACCCGCGAATGCCTCTGAATTAACAGCTTATTCTATTGGACACGCCCATATCGACCTGGGCTGGCTGTGGCCGACTCGCGAGACTCGCCGCAAAGGTGGGCGAACCTTTTCTACAGCATTGCAACTGATGCAAGAATATCCCGAGTATCATTTTGGCGCTTCGCAACCCCAATTGTATCAGTGGGTAAAAGAAGATTATCCCGAACTGTATCAGCGCATCAAGCAGGCAGTTAAAAAGGGTCAATGGGAATGCCAAGGCGTTATGTGGGTAGAACCCGATACCAATGTTCCCTCAGGAGAATCTTTGGTGAGACAGTGTTTCTATGGCAAACGCTTTTATCAAAAAGAGTTTGGTGTTGAAGTAAAAAACTTATGGCTTCCCGATGTCTTTGGTTATTCTGCGGCTTTACCGCAGATTTT